>JAAYRG010000017.1 GCA_012518885.1 Clostridiales bacterium
GCCAACTAGAAGAAGAGGATAGTGGATTTAGGTTAAAGTTATCAGGACAAAGGAGCGACGACCTTAGGGTTCCCAATTTCATAAGTAATGAGGAACCTGTAAAGGGAGCACAACTTGGTAGCACCTATCATAAGATATTAGATAACAAGTCAATACTTAATCTATCAAGTAAAGAGGACTTAAATAAATATTTGACTAGTCTATATAATAGTGGTAGTTTAACCTTAGAAGAGCTTGAGTCAATAGACAAGGATAGGCTGCTTATCTTTTTAAACAGTGACCTAGCCAAAAGGATGAGTAGAGCCTCAAAGGAAAACTGTTTATATACAGAGGCCCAGTTTATTATAGGCTTGAAGGCAAATGAAATAAATAATCAGCTAAAGAGTGATGAACTTGTATTAGTACAGGGTGTAATCGACGTATATTTTGAAGAAGATGGCGAACTTGTACTAGTAGATTATAAGACTGATAAGGTAGATAAAAGGTACGGTGAAGAAACCCTAAGAAAAAGATATTCTATACAGCTAGACTATTATGAAAGGGCCCTAAGGCAACTTACTAATAAGAATGTGAAAGAGAGAATCATATATTCATTTGAACTTAATAAGGCTATAGAGATTTAGGACAAATTAATGAGTTAGTGGTAAAATAAAGTATAAGATGAATTAAATCCTTCATATTGGTAACACTAATATATAGTTTTTGAATACTATTATTGTGTTATTACTATGAAGGGATGAAAAAACATGGCAAAGAAAAAGAAAAAAATTGACTTAAATAATATTAAACCTGAAGAAAAAATGAAGTATGAAATAGCAAAAGAGTTAGGTCTTATAGATAGGGTAGTAGAAAATGGTTGGGGGTCATTATCTGCTAAAGAAACAGGGAGAATTGGCGGTATAATGACTAAGCGAAGAAGGCAGGCCAAAAAGGAGGCTGTAAAAGGTAATGAGAAAGAAGATGTTACTAATATATAATCCTTATGCAGGTACTAGCAGAATTAAGGAGTGGTTATCAGATATAATTGAGTCCTTTACTATGGCAGGGTATGATATAACAATCCGTCCAACCTTACCTAATAAGGATACAAGCCTTATTGTAAAGGAATATTTAAGTAAAACGGACTATGATAAAATTGTATGTTCTGGCGGCGATGGAACATTAAATAGTGTACTCAATGGTATAATGATATCTGGTAAAGACGTAGAGCTTGGTTATATACCTGCAGGAACAACCAATGATTTTGCCTATAATTTAGGAGTATCAAAAAATTATAAGCAAGCAGTTAAGGTGGTTTTAAAAGGTGAGCCATTTAGTTGTGATATTGGCTCACTTAATGGCAAGTATTTTACATATGTATCGGCATTTGGAATATTTACAGATGCTTCTTATGAAACCATGCAGAGTACGAAAAACATGCTAGGTAGAATGGCTTATATTTTAGAAGGTATTAAAAGAATACCTAATAGCCTAAAGCCTTATACAATAGACCTAATCTATCATGATAAGGTAATTTCTGGAGACTTCTTACTTGGAATGATAACCAATTCAGAGTCAGTAGGTGGTTTCAAAGGAATCACCGGTAATGATGTTAAATTAGACGATGGATATTTTGAGGGAATCTTTATAAGAAAACCTAAGAGTTTAATTGAATTACAAGAACTAATTAACTGTTTGCTAGCAGGTAATCTTGATAGTGATTTAATTGTGTCTCTCCCTATAGACAATTTGCTAGTAAGGTCTGAAGAATCTGTACCCTGGACAATAGATGGGGAATTTGGTGGAGAGTTTCAGGAGGTAAAAATCGAGGTAAAACATCATGCCTTTAAAATTATGCGCAAAATTTAAGGCATTTTACTCGCTTTTTTATAGAAAGTTACGTTTTTTTCTCCTCTATTGTAGCAAGAAATATTATGTGTTAAGATTAAAATATATTTTTTAGTAGGTGAACATATGAGATTCAGACCATGTATAGATATACATAATGGCAAAGTAAAGCAGATAGTAGGTGGCAGCCTTAATGACCAAGGTGATGAAGCTAAGGAAAACTTCGTTTCTTTGCAGGATGCTGCCTACTATGCAAGGCTATACAAGAGGGATAAGCTAAAGGGTGGACATATTATAATGCTTAATCCTGTTGATAGTATGTACTATAGTGAGAATTACCAACAGGCAAAGAAGGCGTTAATGGAGTATCCTAAAGGCCTTCAAATAGGTGGAGGTATTAATGCGGATAATGCTAAAGAGTTTTTAGACCTTGGGGCTTCCCATGTAATAGTTACCTCCTATGTATTTAGTGATGGCAACATTAATTACGAGAACTTAGAGAAATTAGTTAAGGCTATAGGGAAAGACAAGCTAGTTTTGGACTTAAGTTGTAGAAAAAAAGATGGTGACTATTACATTGTCACAGATAGGTGGCAAAAGTTTACAAATGTTAAGGTAAACTACGAGACCCTTGATTATTTATCAAGCTTTTGTGATGAATTCTTAATTCATGGAGTAGATGTTGAAGGCAAGTCTTCTGGTATAGAAAAAGAACTAGTATTAATGTTAAGTAAATGGGACAAGCTTCCAATCACTTATGCAGGTGGAGTTGGAAGTTATTCTGATGTTGAACTACTAAAAAAACTATCAAATTCAAAGCTTGACCTTACTGTAGGAAGTAGCTTAGATATATTTGGTGGTAACTTAGAATACAAAAAAATTATAGAGATGTGTAAGTAGGAGGCAAACAAAAGATGGAAGCTTATACAGGGTTTGCCCAAGTCTATGATACTTTTATGGATAATGTTCCTTATGATGAATGGGTAGAATATTTGCATGGTTTACTTGCAGAACATGGAGTAAATGATGGCCTTATCTTAGAGTTAGGTTGTGGCACAGGGAATGTAACTAGAAGGCTTAGGGACCTTGGCTATGATATGATAGGTCTTGATAGTTCAGCAGAAATGCTTGAACTAGCAAGAGAAAAAGAGGTATTTGAAAATGATACTCTAAAAAGCCCTATACTATATATCAATCAAGATATGAGAGAATTTGAATTATATGGAACAGTAGGGGCTGTTGTTAGTATTTGTGATAGTATGAACTATATTACAAAAAGAGAAGACCTACTAGAAACCTTTAAACTAGTAAATAATTATCTAGACCCTGAAGGAGTATTTATTTTTGACTTAAACACTCATTATAAGTACAAGAATATCCTTAGCAATAATGTATTTGCAGAAGATAGGGAAGATTGTAGCTTTATTTGGACTAATTATTATGATAAAGATGAGAAGATTAATGAATATGATATTTCATTGTTTGTAAGAATAGATAATGAAGAAGAGATATTTGAAAGATTTAGAGAAGTCCACTATCAAAAGGCTTATGAGATTGAGGAAATAATTGACTTAATAGAGGAAGCAGGAATGGATTTTGTGGCTGTATATGATGCATTTACCCACAACCCACCAACAGATACTAGTGAGAGAGTCTATTTTGTGGCAAGGGAAAAGTACCAACCAGGTAAAAGCTATATAGATAACCACTAGAACATATTAATACAAACTAGTAATAACAAGACTTACATTTGTAAGATAAAGAACTTAAGGAGAGAAAAGATACATGGGAGATTATATAGTTAGAGCAACGGCTGCAGATAATCAAATAAGAGCCTTTGCATCGTTAACAACAAACTTAGTAGAAGATGCCAAAAACCATCATAATACTAGTCCAATTGCTACAGCTGCTTTAGGAAGGTTACTAACAGCTGGTGGTATGATGGGAATAATGTTAAAAGGTGACCAAGATATACTGACATTGCAAATAAAAGGTGATGGGCCAATCGGGGGACTGACTGTGACAGCGGATTCTAAGGCTAATGTAAAGGGATACGTTCACAATCCTTCCGTCATGCTACCACCTAGTCCTATGGGAAAATTAGATGTTGGAGGTGCAATAGGTCAGGGATATATTAATGTAATCAAAGATATGGGCTTGAAAGAACCTTATTCAAGTCAAACCAATCTTATTTCAGGAGAGGTAGCAGAAGATTTAACCTACTATTTTGCAACTTCTGAACAAGTGCCATCTGCTGTAGGTTTAGGCGTTTTAATGAATAAGGATAATACTGTGAATGTGGCAGGAGGATTTATTATTCAATTAATGCCTTTTGCAGAAGAAGATATAATCAATAAATTAGAAGAAAAGATTGCAAGTATTAAGTCTGTAACGGATTTGTTATCAGACCTAAAGACCCCAGAGAAACTACTAGAACATATTTTGGGTGATTTTGATTTAAACATTTTAGAAACAAGCCCTACTAAGTTTTATTGTAATTGCTCTAAAGAAAGAATAGAAAAGGCAATTATTAGTATAGGTAAAAAAGAAATCAAAGAAATGATTGATGATAATGAAACTATAGAGGTAAATTGTCATTTTTGTAGCAGTTCATACAATTTTACGGTAGATGAATTAAAGGCTCTTTATAAGTCATTTAAATAATTATTTACTGTAACTTTGGTATTCAATTAAATCTATCCTTAGATTTTTACTAAAAGGGGACTAAAGAAGAGATGAAATCAAATATTAATAACAATTATTTTGAAAGCGACAAACTAAACCATGAGTGTGGTGTTCTTGGTATTTATGATTTAGACGGTGAAGATGTATCTAGTTCAATTTATTATGGCTTATATGGCTTGCAACATAGGGGACAAGAAGGTTGTGGTATAGCAGTTAGTGATACTAATGGACCACTTGGAAATATCAAGTCTCATAAGGGCATGGGACTAATGAGTGAGGTATTTACTGAAGAAAGTCTAGATGACTTATGTGGTAATATTGGTGTAGGTCATGTAAGATATGCCTCAGGAAGAAATAAAACAATAGAAAACGTACAACCCCTTGTAATTCATTATGCAAAGGGGACCCTATGTCTTGGTCTTAATGGAACATTACTTAACCACAAGGAACTAAAACATGAACTAGCTTATACAGGAGCTATTTTTCAAACATCTATTGATACCGAAATAATTGCCTATGTAATTGCAAGAGAAAGACTAAAAGCCAAATCTATTGAAGAGGCAGTTAAGAATACCATGAAGAAAATAGTTGGAGCTTATTCAATTGTAATGATGAGTCCAAGAAAGCTAATTGGAATACGAGACCCTTATGGTGTTCATCCCCTTGTTATAGGTAAAAGAGATAACACATATATAATTGCATCAGAAACAAGTGCTCTAGATGCTATAGGTGCTGAGATTATAAGAGATGTAGAACCAGGTGAAATTGTTTCTATTGATAAAGATGGTATACATTCAGACAGGTCACTAGTACAAGAGAAAAAGGCAAGATGTATTTTTGAATATATATATTTTGCTAGGGCAGATAGTAAAATTGATGATGTTAGTGTATACAATTCAAGAATAATGGCTGGTAAACTACTAGCTAAGTCCCATCCAGTTGATGCAGACCTAGTTATTGGAGTGCCAGATTCAGGTAAGGCAGCGGCAGTAGGTTATGCACAAGAATCTGGAATTCCATATGGTACAGCCTTTATAAAAAACAGTTATGTTGGACGTACTTTTATTAAACCTAAGCAGTCAATGAGGGAAACTAGTGTAAGAATCAAATTAAATGTCTTAAAGGAAATGGTTGAAGGTAAACGTATAGTAATGATTGATGATTCCATAGTTAGGGGAACAACTAGTGGAATAATTGTTAAGGCACTTAAAGATGCTGGTGCAACTGAGGTTCATGTAAGAATAAGTTCACCACCTTTCCTACATCCATGTTATTATGGTACAGATGTTCCTTCTGGAGACCAGTTAATTGCACATAACAATTCAATAGAAGAGATACGTCAAATAATTGGTGCAGATTCTTTAGGCTACCTAGCTATTGAAGACCTTAGTGCTATAATTGATGGGCAAACAGGTTATTGTGATGCTTGCTTTACAGGTAATTACCCAATAGAGCAGACTAAGGATATGAAGTAATTGATGTATAGTTAGAGGTAACTCTAATAAAATTCTTGACTAAATAGGGAGGAAATAATTATGAGTTTCAAACATGAAACAGATAGAATATATCTAGAAAACGAAAACGGTGATGTGGTTGCTGAAGTAACATTTCCAGTTTTGAATGATGAGGTAGTTAATATTAATCATACTTTTGTAGATCCATCTTTAAGAGGTCAAGGAGTAGCAAGTAAGCTTATGCTTGAAGTTGCTAAGAAGTTAAGACAAGAGAATAAAAAGGCTATGATATCATGTTCTTATGCTGTACAGTGGTTTGATAAGAATAAAGAGTATAAAGATGTGGTATACATGCCTTAGATATAAGGACAAAAGTTAAAGTTTAAGGAGATATAATGAAAAGAGTTGGTAAGTTCCACAAGGTAAGTAAAGAGCAGTTTATCAATGATTGGATGGATACCTTTCCTAATGATAGTAGGGACCATATAGTTGATATATATGACAAGATAGTTCTTCCTAAAAGAGCTACAAAGGGTTCAGCTGGTTATGATTTTTTTAGTCCCCTTTCATTTATATTAAAACCAGGGGAAACAATTAAGATACCTACTGGGATAAGAGTAGAGATTGCTGATGGATGGGTACTAAAGTGTTATCCACGTAGTGGCCTAGGATTTAAATTTAGGTTGCAGCTTAATAACACAGTAGGAATTATAGATAGTGATTATTTCTACTCAGATAATGAAGGTCATATATTTGCAAAAGTAACTAATGATTCTAATGAGGATAAGTCCCTAGAACTAGAAGAAGGAACAGGGTTTATGCAGGGAATCTTTGTTGAATATGGAATAACCTTTGATGATAACATAGATGAATTAGAAGTACGTAACGGGGGACTTGGAAGTACTACCCTTAATAAGTAAGACATAATTAAGATAATATAATAAAGCTCTCAACAGTTCATTGCTTAATTGTTGAGAGCTTTTTATTAGATATAATCAAGAATAACTTTAGTCATTTCTCTTGTGCCAAGAGGTTTTTTGTTGCTATTTCCTAGGATGTCATGGGTCCTATATCCAGCATTAAGTACATCTGTCACAGCTTCTTCTATACAATCTGCCTCTTTAGCTAGGTCAAAGGAATACCTAAGCATCATAGCAGCAGATAATATAGTTGCTATAGGATTGGCCTTATTTTGTCCGGCAATATCTGGGGCAGACCCATGTATTGGCTCATACATGCCGCATTTACTACTACCTAATGATGCAGATGGTAATAGGCCAATTGAGCCTGTAATCATAGAAGCCTCATCAGATAGGATATCACCAAACATATTGCTTGTTACAACAACATCAAATTGAGAAGGATTTCTTATTAGCTGCATAGCAGCGTTGTCAACAAGCATATCAGAATACTCAACGTCTTCATATTCTTTAGCTAGCCTATGCATGGTCTCTCTCCATAACCTAGAACTTTCTAATACATTTGCCTTGTCAATGCTAACAAGTTTTTTATTTCTTTTTTGTGCCAGTTCAAAAGCTACCCTACCAACACGTTCAACTTCCATGACACTATAACATTCAGTATCATATGCTTCTTTACCATTAGGACCCATTCTACGGCCATTTTCTCCAAAGTATATTCCCCCTGTTAATTCTCTTACTATAACCATATCAAAGCCATTAGCTGTAATGTCTTCTCTTAACGGACACTCATCCTTTAAGGCAGGGTGCATAGTTGCAGGACGAAGGTTAGTATATAAGTTAAGGGCTGAACGAAGTCCTAATAAGGCCTTCTCTGGACGAAGGTGGCTAGGTAGGTTATCCCACTTTGGACCACCAACAGCACCAAGTAGAACGCTATCACTTTCCTTACATACTTTTAGGGTTTCCTCTGGCAGGGGATGGCCTGTTGCATCATAGGCACATCCTCCTGCTAATACATCTTTATATTTAAAGGTGTGGTTAAACTTAGCAGCTATCTTGTTTAATACAGCTACAGCAGATTCAACAATCTCAGGGCCAATTCCATCACCTTTTACAAGGGCTATTTTATATATCATTTGGTTCACTCCTCTAATGTGTTTTAAACACCTATTCTACTATTGCTTATTGAAAACACCTTGCTCTATTGCCTTAATTAAGCCTCCTGCAGATATAATTTCCTGTATAAACTCAGGAAAGGCTTGGGCATGATAGGTTCTATTAGTACTTATGTTTTTGATTATCCCATTGTTAAAATCTATTTCAAGGGTATCTCCTTCTTTAATATCAGCAACAGCTTCGGGACATTCTATAATTGGTAAACCAATATTGATGGAATTACGATAAAAAATCCTAGCAAAGTCTGCAGCTATTACACATGATATTCCTGATTCTTTAATTGCTATTGGGGCATGTTCTCTTGATGAACCACATCCAAAGTTTTTGCCTGCAACTATTATATCGCCTTCTTTTACACGGCTAGCAAAGGTCTTATCTAAATCCTCCATGCAATGTGCGGCAAGCTCCTTTGGGTCTGAAGTGTTTAAATATCTAGCAGGGATAATAACATCAGTATCAATGTTATCACCATAACGTATTACAGTTCCTTTAGCCTTCATATTATTTATCCTCCTTATACTATCTCTTCTGGTGAAGCGATTTTACCCATTACTGCAGAAGCTGCTGCAACAGCAGGACTTGCAAGATAAACTTCACTTTCAATGTGACCCATACGGCCAACAAAGTTTCTATTAGTTGTAGCAACGGCCCTTTCGCCCTTACCAAGGATACCCATATGACCGCCTAAGCAAGGTCCACAAGTAGGGGTTGATACAATACAACCTGCTTCAATAAAGGTTTCTAATAAGCCCATCTTTAGAGAGTCAAGGTAGATTTTTTGAGTTGCAGGTATGATTATTGTCCTACAATGCTTTGCAACTTTCTTGCCCTTTAATACCCTTGCTGCAGCTATCATATCTTCAAGTCTACCGTTAGTACAAGAACCTATAACAACTTGATCTATCTTAATATCGCCTACTTCATCGATAGTTCTTGTGTTTTCAGGCAAATGAGGAAAAGCAACAGTTGGTCTTATTTTAGATAGGTCGATTTCTATTGTTTGTTCATAGCTTGCGTCTTCATCGGCTTTAAAAATAATAGGTTCTCTTTGACTATGGGTTTTAATATATTCAAGGGTTTTCTCGTCTACTTCAAATATACCGTTTTTGGCTCCTGCTTCAATTGCCATGTTAGATATACAGAACCTATCACTCATGGAAAGGTGTTCTAATCCGTCACCACAAAACTCCATAGACTTATATAGCATTCCGTCAACACCAACCATGCCAATGATATGAAGGATAATATCCTTACCACTTATCCACTCATTAGGTTTATTCTTAAGTATAAACTTTACAGCAGGTGGTACTTTAAACCATGCCTTGCCTGTTGCCATACCACAGGCCATATCAGTTGAACCTACACCTGTTGAAAAGGCGCCAAGAGCACCATATGTGCAAGTGTGTGAGTCGGCACCAATAACTATATCTCCACTAAC
>JAAYRG010000158.1 GCA_012518885.1 Clostridiales bacterium
ATATTTTAAAAGAAGTTAATAAGTATGGTATAAACAATATACCAGTAGTTGATAAAAACAAGCAGCTACATGGTTTAATTACTAAAAGTAGCCTAGTAGAAACCTTAAGTAAACAATATATTAATGACCAATCGGAGGTGTACTAATATGAACTTTATACAAGACTTTATCACTTATGCCTCTAATAATATTAATCAGATACTTTCTTTATTTATAGACCATATTAAACTTACTGCCCTTGCAGTAATAATAGCTATCCTTATAGGAGTGCCTCTAGGTATACTCATTGCCTACTATAAGAGGGCTAGCAAACCAGTTATTGGTACAGCAAACCTAATTCAGGCAATACCAAGTATGGCCCTACTAGGACTTTCTATTCCCTTACTAGGTATTGGGGTATTGCCTGCTACTACAATGGTTGTCCTTTACTCACTCCTTCCAATAATTAAAAATACCTACACAGGAGTTTTAAATATTAATGAGGATACCCTTGAAGCTGCAAAGGCTATCGGCCTTACCAAATTTCAAATTCTTAGGAAGGTAAGACTTCCTCTTGCCCTTCCAATTATTATGGCTGGTGTTCGTGTGTCAGCCGTTACTGCTGTTGGTCTTATGACTATGGCTGGATATATAGGGGCTGGTGGTCTTGGATTTCTAATTTTCTCTGGTATTAGTACCACTAATAACTACCAAATATTGGCAGGTGCAGTCCCAGCTGCTATCCTTGCCCTCCTAGTTGATTATATCTTTGCCTCAATTGAAGACCTAGTTACCCCACTTGCCTTACAAAACTTATCTAACCAGTCTACTAAGGAACTTGCTAGGTCTAGGAGAAGGAAAAAATTAATTCTGAGCCTATCTGGCCTTGCTATACTAGCCCTATTTGTTGTTACAGGCCTTGAAGGTAGGAGTAAGAAGTCAGATAGACATATAATTGTTGGCGGTAAGGACTTTACAGAACAGTATATTATGACCCATATGATGGCAGAAATCATTGAGGCCAAGACTGATATTCAGGTAGAAAGAAAGGTCAACCTTGGGGGTACGCAAGTATGCTTTAATGCCCTAAGTAATGATGAAATAGATATCTATCTTGATTATACAGGTACAATCTATGGTGATACCTTAGCCTATCCACCAATAAGTGATATGGAAGAGGTTTACAATACAAGTAAGAAGGACCTAAAAAAAGGCTATAATATAGAAGTCTTAGAACAAATGGGATTTAACAACACCTATGGTATTGGAGTTTCTAAGGAAATAGCAGATAAATATAACCTAAAGACAGTAAGTGATTTGGCTAGGGTAAGTGACAAATTAACCTTTGGTTTTAGTCTTGAGTTTATAAACCGTGAAGATGGCCTTCTTGGTTTAGAAAGACGCTATAATTTTAAGGCAAAGGATGTAAAGGGACTAAATGGAGCAAATAAGTATCTAGCCCTAGATAATGGCGAAACAGATGTCCTTGATGTGTTTGCTACTGATGGACTTATAGGCTTATATGATATTGTTGTTCTTGAAGATGATAAAAATTTCTTCCCACCCTATTATGCAGTTCCTTTAGTAAGGGCTGAAATATTAGAAGAATATCCTGAAATTAAAACACTTTTATCAGACCTTGGGCATATGCTAGATGATGCAACAATGATTGAATTAAACTTCCAGGTTGATGAATTACAAAAAGACCCTGCTGCTGTAGCAAGGGAGTTCTTAATAGACCAAGGTATAATTGATTAAAATCATATAACTCAGCTATAATTTATAACAAAGTAAGAAAAAAATTACGTAGTAAGGAATAATTGAATCCCTACTACGTAATTTTTTTATACTAAGTTGGAAGGATCAAAAAATCATAAGCCAATATTTACTTCTATATGATAGTCTAAGTCGTCAAGAAATTTATCTACATTGCCCTTATACCTTTTCCATAAACTTATATCTGAATATAAGAGCCTAGATGCATTTAAGAAATCAATCTTTTCTTTCTTAGATAAGTTTTCTATAAGACTACTTATTTGCTCTTCTAAGTATTTATTACATTCTATATTAATTTCTTTAATCTTCTGATTATCTAAACTAGCTAGTCTCTTACCATTATCAAGTCCTTTTTCTAAATCACCATCTCCTTCAATTCTAAGTATCATAAAAGGCTTACCATCCCTTTGTATAATATCAATTGATTGGTCTACCTTATTAAGTTTTATTACATAACTTATCTTATTATTGTCTTCTATAAATATTCGGCTACTATTACCGTATCCTTTAGCAAGATTTATATAGATACTTTCCCTTTTGTCAGTCTCGTATACAAGCCTACCCTCTCTAATAAAACCTGCACCAGCGATTTCTATATTATCTTCTTCTACACCTAGGACAGGAAGCTTAACCACAAACCCCTCTTCATTCCTTGATAATAAAAGGTTTTGCAGTTTCACTTCTTCTCTACCCTTGTTTAACACATTTATTCGGTAGAGCTGGTATATATAGTCACCTATTCCAGTGTCCATCTTTGAATTAAGGACCATTATATCTTGTGCCATTGAATCAGACATTACTACTAGGGTATTTCTACTAATTTCATACTTGTTTTCGATATAGGTTAGGAAGCTATAGTAGAGGTCCTTATTATCTACGACTTGTCTTCCAAGGATAACTACTTGCAAATGGCTAAAGTCTAACCTCCTATTGGCCAGATTTAGATATTCTTCTTCAAGCTGATAAAAATCATTACCAGTTAGGGTTTTTAATAATTTCTCCTTGGCATCCTCATCACTTGGACCCCCATCAGTATATGCGGCAAGGTCTGGAGATGCAAGACTTAGACTAATTTGCCCATCTATATAATCAATACCAATTGCTTGAATAAAGTCCCTATCTTCTATCTCTGTCATATCCCTACAGCCTGTTAAGCTAAAGAGTATAACAGTAGCAATAATTAAAAAGGCTAGTTTTATTTTCTTATTACCTGCACTTTTAATTTTTCCAATAATAATAACTATTAAGGGTACAAGTATTGAAACTAGAAAACCTATTCCCATCATATATCTCTCAAAAATTACATAATAGTCTTCAATATCAATAGGGATTATAGATAAGAAGAAGACTAGTATGATAAAGGGTAAAATCATATAATTTCTATGATTAAATCCATACATTTCTTTGCTTATCATTAGCAAGTAATAGAAAAAACCACTAATCACTACAAATATACTTAGAATCCAAATGGATATGATAAGGGCATCATGCCTTTGTAAAAAGTTACCAGGTAGGTCGATTATCTGAATCATATATATAGATGACCATAGTTTGTTACTTGTATCCTTTATTCCTAGGGTACCCACAGTAACAAGGTAGACTAAGACATTAATAATCCCGGCTACAAATAGGGCTTTTAAAATATAGGCTAGTTTTGTATTAATAAAGGGCTTACTTACATAACCTAACCTTCTTGTCTTTTTATCTTGATTTCTTTTAGATTCCACCCTTATAAGGTCCATTTTAAATATTAAAAATTCCAAACTAGTAAATATAATAAAAATCCTATATGCTCCGTAAATTATATCCTTCCTTTCACCTGTTATAATTGGAAGAATATTTCCAAGTTCAAGTTTCTTTAGGCCTAATATTAAAAACAAGGCAACTGGAACTAGAATAATTAAGTATAGGATTTCTGCTATCCTTGCCCTAACTTCTAAACCTTTTGAAGCTAAGTAAGCAGATGCAAGTATAAGCATTAGGATAATAAGCCTTATATTACCGTCCTCTAAAAGAGTCTCCTTAATAACCCTAGCAAACAATTTCACATATAAAATCAAACAGGCTATATACTTTAATATATAAAATAGGCCTACTATATAGGTAAGAAAACCACCACACTTATCCTTAGAGTATTTAATAAGGTTACCAGAGGTGGCCTTGCTTACAAATCCAATATAAAAACTGTAAATTAAGGCAAAAAGTAAGGCTATTAGTATTGATATTAATCCCTCCCTACCAGCACTAGATACGGCTATACTAGGTATTACTAGCAGAGAGATACTAAGTAGATTAAATACAATTAATCTTTTTAATTGATTTGTAGAAATTCTCTCATTATTAAGATACATAATTAACCATCCTATACTAAGTGTTTTTTTGATTTTTTACCAATCTTACTCTCTCTTCTTCTTGTGCAAAAGTAGGGCGGTTTATCAGCATACGAAGGGGATACCTAATTAGGGAATCCTTTTTATCACCCCTATCATTAAGGCTAGATACTACATATGGGGCTAGATATGGCTGACCAAAGCTCTTTAATCCTGCTAAATGTATTAGCAAAAACATAAGGCTTAAAATAAATCCGTAAAGACCTAAGAAGGCAGATAAGATTATGGAAAAGAACCTTATAAGCCTAAAGGCAGATGCAAAGGCCTCATTGGGAATTGTAAAGGCAGATATAGCAGTAAGGGCAACTATAATGACTACCATAGGGCTTACAAGGTTAGCGCCAACTGCTGCATCTCCAATAACAAGGCCTCCTACAATACCAAGCATACTTCCCATTGGGCCAGGAAGTCTTACCCCAGCTTCAAGTAGCATTTCAAAGGCTATTTCCATGGCTATAATTTCAACTAAAACAGAAAAGGGTACCCCCTGTCTGGCAGCAGCAAAAGACAGGGTTAGAGAAGGTGATAAAAGTTCTGGTTGATAATTTACAACTGCTATATAAAGACCAGGTAAAAACATGGTAAGGAAGGCACCTATATACCTAAGTATCCTGATTATACTTGCGACTTGCCACCTGTTATAGGTATCATCCGATGCATGAAAAAAGGTGTTTAAGGTAGCAGGAATTATAAGGGCTGTAGGTGAGTTATCAACAAGAACTACAACCCTTCCTTCAACAATGGCAGCAGCAGCCTTATCTGGCCTTTCTGTAGCCTGGATCTGAGGAAAAGGGGAGTTTGGATAACTTTCCATTAACTGTTCTAACATTCCACTATCAAAGATTCCATCAATAGTATATTCATTTATTTTTCTCTCAACTTCTTCTAATATTTCCTTCTTGGCAACGCCATCAAGATATACCATGGCTACATCAGTAAGAGTTCTTGTACCTACCTTAAATTGCTTCATTTTCATGTTAGCATCCTTTACCCTTCTTCTTAGTAAAACACGGTTTAGGTAAAAGGCTTCGGTAAAGCTCTCTTTTGAACCACGTATTGCGGCCTCGTTTTCAGTTGATTGAATCCCCCTACTAGCCATACCCCTAACAGATACCCTAATGGCCTTATCATAACCATCTACAAAGATGATGGTATCTCCACCAAATATAAAGGTCATAGCTTCATCCATATCTTTTGCTACTGATACGTCTGCTGTCCTAAGACCCTTTTCCTTAATATATTCAAACTTATTTCTCTCAGGCATATCATCCATTTGATGTAGTAAGTATTTTAGGGTATCTTCTTCTAATAGGGTCTTATCAACCATGTTGTCTATATATACAAAATATATATCCACCTTATTTTTGCCACCAATAGTAAATTTTCTCTTTACAAAGTCAGCACAATCTTTAGATAAGGCATCAACGGTTTTAATTGTTTCTTCTAGGTTACTAGAAATTGGTACAATTATTCTATTAAACTTATCATGTAAAGGGTCCATAACAACCTCTCTTCTACTAGATATCTATAATTATAAGTAATTAATTTGCCTTAATAGTATGTTCAATTTGGTAAAAATTATCCACTTGTATAAAACAAAAAGCTCATACTAAGCATAATTTCTTTGCCTAATAAGAGCTTGTTATAATATTCTTATATTGAATCAGGTTCATAAGTTTCTGTATTTAAATCATCGATATTATTTACATCTTCAATATTTTCTATATCTTCTAATTCATCATCAAATTCTTCAGGATAATCACCTGCCACTTCTTCGTTTACTTCTTGCTTAAAACTCTTTAGCTTATCAGGTTTAATTGATGGCAGTTCGTCGAGGGACTCAAGGCCAAAATTCCTTAAAAACTCTCTAGTTGTACCAAATAATATTGGTCTTCCAGGAGCGTCCATTCTTCCTAGTTCACATACTAAATTGTATTCTACTAGCTTGTTAACGCTATGGTCGCTTGATACACCACGTATTGCTTCAATTTCAGCCTTTGTAACTGGTTGCTTATAGGCAATGATAGAAAGGGTTTCAAGCAGGGCATCAGTTAAGATATGTTTTTTAGGTGTATTAATTATTTTAATAATAGCCTCATACATTTCTGGCTTGGTACACATTTGAAATGAATTGTCTAGTTCAACTATCTGGATACCCCTATCTTCACCACTATAATTATCCATCATATTGTGAATTATTCTTCTAGTGGTCTCCTTATCATGTTCAATGCATTTAGCAAGACTATCTAAATCAACTGCCTCCCCCATAGTAAAGAGTATAGCCTCTATAGTAGCCTGAATTTTCTTAATTTCCATTTAAAACTGCCTCCGAAACACTAGTTATATCTTCTGTAACTTGCTTATTATCTTGACGGGTAATTATAAAGTCATCAAATAAGGTATTTTGCCTTATTATAACTTGTCCTGTTTTGGTTAGTTCTAAGACTCCAAGAAAGGTTATAATTAACTCCTCCTTTGTACAATCCTCTGATAATAAGTCTGTAAATGAAAAAATCCTATTATAGGATGCATATCTTGCTATATATTCAATCTTATCCGATAGATTTATCTTTTCCTTTTCTATCTCACCAAACTTACTACGAATAGGGTCAATTTTCTCAACTTGTTTTTTCATTAAAGATAGGAAGGTTTTTTGAATACTTTCTAAGGATATACCTTCAAGGATTTCAAAAGGGTCTACTTCTTCTTTAAAGTTCTTAACCTCTACAGGAATAGTAGGCTCCTTATATAGGTTCTTAGCTGCATCCTCTTCCCTATCTTTTAGTATTGCTGATACATATTTAAACATCTTAAATTCTAATAGACGTTCTACTAATTCATATCTTGGATCACTTTCTTCTTCTTCATCTTCGTCCTTTGGTAGTAACATCTTTGACTTAATACTAATAAGTTCACTAGCCATAACTAAGAATTCGCTCATACTATCTAAATCTTTATAATCAGCATTATTTATGTATTCTAGATATTGTTCGGTTATGTCAATAATTGGAATGTCATATATGTCTATTTTGTTCTTGTCTATTAAGTGAAGCAGAAGGTCTAGTGGACCTTCAAAAGCTTCTAATTTAACTGATATACTCATAGTTACCTTTCTATTTCTTACTATATAAACATACAAAAGTTAATAATAAGAAAAGTTACATTTGAAAAAATGTTAAATAATAAAAATAATATAAGAAATACTTTGATAAAGTAATCATTACTAATAATGAAATAAAACTTATCTGTAGACTTTGATGCAATTAGTAGGCCCATATCAAAGGTAGCAATGGGAAATAAATTAATAAGAAACATCCCCATGCTAATAGATGCTAGGTACAATATAAAGGTGTAGCCATAATTAGAAGCTAGGCTTATATCATTGATAGATAAACCCTGGAACCTAAAATTCATAATATTAAGCATTACCATAGAGATGGCAAATACAGATAATAAGGAAAAATAGCCTGTAATTGCAAGGGTCTTACTTAACCTCTTATCGTTTAAGCGGTAGACATATGGCTTAGAAAAGCCTGCCATATTAGTAATGCAAAAAATCAACCCAATAGGGTCTATATATTGATATAAGGCAAATATATTCTCTTTATCTGTTTTATTTCCATGGTTACTCATGATTTCATATACAATCGACTTTGGAAATTCATGAAAAATCATAACAATAATTGATGCAATAACAAGTAATATAAGTTGAATGAGTTGGTTTAACATTAATATTACTATTCCCTTTCTAAAGTTACTGTCATAAGTTCTGGCCTATTAAATACCCTTAATTTAATTGTATGAGTTCCTAACCCTCTTGAAACAAGCATAACTTGCCCATTCTCTTCAAAGTAGCCTGCATCATATTTTGGAAAAAGTTCAAATTGGGGTGATATAAGTCCACCTACAAAGGGAATTCTTACAATTCCCCCATGAAGATGGCCAGATAATATCAGGTCACCCTTTAGCTTTTGATAGTCCTTAAAATAAATGGGATTATGTGCAATTACTATATTATAACATTTTTCATCCAATTTTCCTATTAGTTTTTCAAGATAGGCCTCTTCCATCTTAGGTATCTTATGTCTTTGGAAGAATTTTAGGTCTATAGAAAGACCATGTATTTCAATACTTTTATCATCCTTGTAATACTTAATAGATTCGTTATCAAGAAGGTGTACATTTAAGTCTCTTATATTGCTTAAATAACTTTGCCACTGTTTGTTATAATACTTGCCCTTTGGAATTACCCTCTGTTCATGATTACCAAAGCCATAATATATAGGATATTTACTTGATATCTCCTTAAGGAAGGATAGGGCAACCTTAAAATCACTCTCCCTTTTACCTACAATTAGGTCCCCTGCAATTATTATAAAGTCTGGATTAACCTTATTAATCTCCTTTATTAGGCGGTCATTATTCCTAGAAAAAGTATTATTATGCAAGTCAGCAACTACTACAAATCTTGTCCCATCAAAAGTCTCTTCAAGTTTGTTAGACCTAATCTTATAATTAGTTACCTCAAGATTTATATTTTCAAACTTGACATAACCTATAAAAATTAATATAAGGCCTAATAATATCAAAATGTACTCCATAACTATACTACCTTCCATTTTTATTCCATTATAATGTATGACCAAGCATAAATCCATTATTTTAACAGAGATTTATTTTAATTTAATATTTAAAATGCGGTGACAAAACCTATCCTAGTATCAAAGTTTTATCACCGCATTTTATTTTAATAATCTTTAGAGAATATAAACCTATTAAAAATTTGACCTAAGCGGTCTATGTATCTTGCTTTTAAAACAGTTTCCTTAGCAACTAAATCCACTGACCCTATTTCTTTATTATTTATAGAATATACTACCTTACCTACTATTTCATTCTCCATAATAGGTGCCTCTAACTCTTCTGCTACCCTAACCTCTTTACTAATATCTGCCGGATTAGTTTCTCTATTACATAAATAAGAAAATTCTTCATCAACATGGTAAGTAAGCCTATCTTTAACTCCATTTTTAACAGGTATAGGTTCAGAAACTAAATCAGCATTATCATCCCTATATATGCTACAATTAGCAAAACCATAGTCTAGTAATTTGGCGGCCTCATTAAATCTTTGTTTTGTACTTGGAGCTGCCATAATAACTGCTATTAAATCCATACCATTTCTGTTAGCAGTAGCTGATAGACAGTACTTTGCAAGACCTGTTGAGCCAGTTTTAAGACCAGTAATTCCCTCATAAAACCTTACTAAACGATTAGTATTAGTAAGCCCAAACTCACTTTCACCTTTTCTTGTTCTATGTATGATTTTATCCATCCAAATGGTTGCGTAGTTTTTTACCTGTGGGAACTTAGTTATTAACTCCCTAGACATTATAGCTATATCATAAGCACTTGAATAATGACCTTCTGCATCAAGACCATAGCTATTAATAAAGTTGGTGTTGCTCATTCCAAGTTCCTTAGCACGCTCATTCATCCTTCTTATGAACTCTTCTTCTGTTCCTGCTATAAACTCAGCCATGGCAACACTAGCATCATTGGCACTAGCAATCGCGATACATTTAATCATGTCATCTACCGTTTGGACCTCACCTGGTTCTAGGTAAACCTGAGATCCTCCAAGGGAGGCCGCATGTTCACTTACTGTAACCTCATCTGTTAAACTAATCTTACCCTCATCTAGGGCTTCAAATATTAGGAGCATGGTCATAATTTTTGTAATACTAGCAGGATGTAGTCTTTCATCCTTATTCTTTTCGTAGATAATTTGACCAGTTGAGCCCTCCATTAAGACTGCAGAAGTTGATTCAATCTGCAATACATCTTGAACATTTTCATTATCAGTTTGACTAGGACTTGCAAAAACACTTATTGGTCTTAATAAGTTTAATATGAAAATAAATATTAATAAAATATAAAATATTTTTTTCTTCATGTATCCCTCACGACCATCATTATTATTACTATTTTAAGCATCTAACTAGTAATTTATACCTATTCTAGGAATTTCTCTAGTAACTAGTCTACAATAACACTACATTCTAAGGTCTTTACAGCAATCTTTACTTTAATAACTGCCCTCCCTTTAGAAAGACCCTTTACCTTACCAAATCTATTTACCCTAGCAACCTTTTCATTGCTACTAGACCAGGTAGCCTTCTTAAAAATAATAGGTCCCTTAATATCTAGGTCATAACTTTTACCTTGCTTTATCTTGATTTTCTTCTTGTTAAGCTTAATGACCCTTACTCTACACCTAAGGGTCCTATTATCATATTTAGCTGTAATATAGGTCTTACCAGTCCTAAAGGCTATAACAGTACCAAGTGGGGTAACATCAGCTACCTTTATGTCTAAAGAAGAAAATGAAACCCTTGTATTAGGCCTTATAAGCCTTAACCTATACCTATCTCCAGGAGTCATAATTAAGTCTCTTTTATTTAACCTATGAA
>JAAYRG010000018.1 GCA_012518885.1 Clostridiales bacterium
CTAAGGATTTACCTATAGATATTCCAAAGAATTACTATCCAGATGACAATCCAGAGAATAAGCCCCTATTATTATGGAGGGCCCATTCAAATTTAATTTACAGTAATTGGCTAAATTATTATGTCTACCAGGTAACTCCCTACGAATTGTAATACAGGTGCTATGGTAATGTAAATAATAAACTTATGCTTACAAAAAGTAATATCCCCACTCCTTATAGACTTAGGGAGAGGGGATATTTTTTTAACCTAGTAGGCCTAGGGAATTTAAGAATACAATTAGAATAAGAATAGGAGCTAGATATTTAGCTAATAGATAGAAAATTCTAATTGTCCATTTGTTTCGTAGGCTATGGTTGTTGCTTAATTCGTTATAAATATCAGATTTCCTAGTAAAGTATCCTACAAATATAATTATTAAAAGGCCGGTTACTGGCATTAGGATATTTGAGGATATATAGTCGAATAGGTCAAAGAAACTTAGACCAAATACTTTTATATTGCCAAGTATACTTTGAGGGTGGACAGTTAGGAGACCAACTATAGCAGTTATGGACATAATAAATATAACCGCAGTTTTCCTTTTAATATTAACTTCTTCTATCAAGAAGGCTACTGGAACTTCTACTAAGGAAAGCATAGACATAGTTGCAGCTAAAGATGTTAGTAAGAAGAAGATTATTATCAAAAGGTTACCAAAAGGAATCCTTGAAAAAACAAGAGGTATTGTATTAAACAAGAGAGCAGGGCCTTCAGTTGGTTCTAAGCCAAAGGTAAATACTGCTGGAAAAATTGCTAGTCCTACAGTAATTGATACTAAAGTATCAGAAAGCATTACCTTAAAGGCATTGCCTATCATGCTATTGTCATCAGTTATATAACTTCCATAGGTAATCATTGTACCAACACCAATAGAAAGTTTAAAAAAAGCCAATCCTAGGGCTGCTAGGACCATACTTGGAGTTATGGTACTGAGGTCTATTTTTAGAAGAAAATCAATACCTTGACTAGCCCCATCAAGGCTTAAGGCTATTACACAAGTTATTATAATAAGAAGGAATAGTATAGGCATGGATGTTTTGGTAACCTTTTCTATTCCTTGCTTTACTCCAGCAATAATAATTATAGTCACAAAAAGTATAGGGATTAGTTGCCATAACATAGGAGAAATGTTGCCTCCTATAGTAGTATCAAATGCTTTTGTTATTTTATCAGTAGCTTGGTCCATAGTAAGGGAGCCAAGTTCTTTAAAGTCACCTTTAATGGCCTTAAACAAATATGAATATACCCAACCAGATACTGCACTATAAAAGAATAGAATCAATGATGTAGATATAACACCTAAGTAACCAACTATCTTAAAGAATGGAGGTGCATTTAGCTTATCAAAGGCTCCTACAGTATTCCTTCTAGACCTTCTACCAATATAAAATTCAGATATCATAACTGGTAGGCTTACTAATAAAACTGCAACAAGATATACTAGTATAAATGCGCCGCCACCATTGGTTCCGACCATAGATGGGAACTTCCATATGTTACCTAGTCCCACCGCTGAACTTAAGGTCGCAAAAAATACCGCTATACCAGATGAGAAAGTTTCTCTTTTCTTTTGAACTTTATTTTTTTCTATGTTTTTCATCTCCTTTAATATCATAACAGATTACAAATAAGGTATTTTATTTGTTTTTATAGAATAGCATACTTTATTATAAAAGGCATCAATTAATTTAAGAGATTACTTGCAAAATATTGACATAGAAGTCCTGTTTATTGTATCCTAAAATCATGGTAAATATTTGGTAATATATTAATATATGAACCTAGAGAATCTACATCTTTAATACTGGATGGTAGGATTAAATATTATTAAACTAATAATAAGGAGAAACTATGATTGAACTGATTAATGTAACTAAAAAGTATGGTAAGTTATTAGCAAACGATAATATTAGCTTTAGAGTAGAGTCTGGTGAAATATCTATTTTAGCAGGACCTAATGGGGCAGGTAAGTCAACCCTGATTAAGAGTATAGCAGGGCTTTTAAGGTTTCAAGGCAAGATACTTATTAACGGAATGGAAAACAAAACTAATGCAGCGAAGAAAAGCCTAGGATATATTCCTGAAACACCTGTTTTATATGAGATGTTAACTGCTTGGGAGCATATGGAATTCGTAGCAAGAGCATACTCTTTGGTAGACTGGAAGGATTATGCAGAGTATTTGTTTGAGCGCTTTGAACTAGCAGACAAGAAGAAAAAGCTAGGAAGTGAACTCTCTAAGGGAATGCAACAAAAGGTTAGTATATGTTGTGGCCTTTTGCCTAGACCAAATATATTACTTTTTGATGAACCCTTTGTAGGGCTTGATCCTCATGCTATAAAGGAACTTAAAAATACTATAGTTGAGCAAAGGAATCAAGGTGCATCTGTTATAATTAGTACCCACATGCTAGATAGTGTTACAGACTACTGGGATACTACTAATATCTTGGTCAAGGGAAAAATTGCAGCAAGTAGGACTAGGGAAGATATTGCAGGAAGTAATGAAGACCTAGAAAAACTTTTCTTTGAAATTACAGAAGGTATTAAAGCTTCAGAAAACGGGGAGGAAAGATGAAGGCACTGACATATTTATTAATAACATCTTTAAAGAACAGGCTCCTAAGTTTAAGGAAGAAGCCAGCTTTGCTTATACTCTATATTATAATAGGAGCATATGTAGCTTTTCTGTTTGTAATATCTTCTAAGACAAACTTAGAAATGGAAGCAGGGAATGCTTATGCTGATATAAGAATTCTCTACATAATCTTATCAGCCTTGGCAGGTTTATTTGTTTATACCAGTATAATAGGAGGCCTTTCTAAAGGCTCAACTCTTTTTAACATGGCAGATGTAGGATTGCTTTTTGTAGCCCCCATATCCCCAATTAAAATCCTAATATATGGTTTAATTAAACATATGGGAAATACTCTAGTTGCATCTATCTTTATAATTTTTCAAATTCCTAATGTAAAAAGAGGTTTCGATATTAGTTACCAAGAGATTGTTTTTCTGTTTCTTATTTACACCCTGGTCTTGTTTTATTCCCAACTAGTATCTATGACAACCTATATTCTTACTAATCTTAGTAACAAACGAAAAAACATTGTAAAGTCAATGATAGTAGTACTTGGTCTGTTAATAGGCCTACTAGTCTTTTTTAATTACATTAGTGCAGGTAGAAACCTATCAAGTGGTTTGTACCAGACTGTAGACAGCTTGGTTTATAAACTTATTCCAGTTGTTGGTTGGTCGGTAATGTTGTTCTCATCACTTGTAGAGGGCAATTTGCTATGGATATGTATATCTCTTTTATTGTTCTTACTTGGTGGCCTAGGAATGATACTAATATTTACTAGGGGTAAGGATGATTATTACGAAGATGTCTTAGTAAGTACAGAGTATAACTACCAAATAGTACAAAAGGCCAAGGAAGGAAAGAGTACTATTACTATTAATAAAAAGGCTAAAGTAAAAGATATAAGACTTGGATTCCAGGGTGGAAATGGTCCGTCTGTACTATTCTACAGAGATTTACTTGAGAGAAGGCGTACTAGTAAGATTCCTTATATTAACGGCTATACTATAGCTGCTACTTTAGCTGCTGGGGCTTTTGTCCATTTTATTAAGGAGAGATTTGTCCTATATAGTGTGTTAGGATTCTTAATATATTTTCAGATATTTATGGTTAATCTAGGGCAACTTGCCCAAGAACTTAAGAAACCCTATATTTACTTAATGCCAGGTAGGTCCATAACTAAATTAGTTTATGCATCCCTAGGAAATATAGTAAAGGCAGCACTTGATGGACTTATTATTTTTATGGTTGCTGGTATAGTAAGTGGAAGGTCTCTAGTATTATGTTTATTCCTTGCCTTAGCCTATACCTCTTCGGTGGCTTTATTTTCTAGCTTTACAATCCTAATGCAAAGAATTTTTGGTGCTAGGCCAAACAGGCTTGTACAAGGAATAGTAGGCATTATCATATTTATAGTTTTATTTTCACCCGGTATAGTTTTAAGTATTCTAGCAGGTAGTTTCCTTCCTTCTAGTTTAGAATTTTTAGCTTCACTACCCTTTACCCTATCTTGTATAGGCGTTACAGTATTGGTGTTTTTAGCTTGTGGTAACCTGATTGATAAGGCAGAAATAGGTGCATAATAAAGAAGGGGCAACCTTAATTACTTAGCATCTACAAT
The DNA here is from genome assembly GCA_012518885.1 of Clostridiales bacterium. GTDB lineage: Bacteria > Bacillota > Clostridia > Lachnospirales > Lachnospiraceae > JAAYRG01. Next base: position 4,240 of record JAAYRG010000018.1, read on the forward strand.
GCAGAGTTAGGTAAAAATTCAATAAAATATTGACATATTTTAAATGAAAGTATAAAATGATGTTTATAGTTTAAAGCTTTAATATGAAAAAGTGATAAAGCATAATAATATATGACACTCATTTTATTAATCACAAGAAAGAAGGGGTATTGAATATGAAAAAAGATTCTTATAACGCTTTTGTTGCAGCCCAAACTCAGTTTGATAATGTTGCTGACAAACTAAACTTAGATCCTGCTATAAGGGAGTTATTACGTCAACCAAGTAGAGAATTTCATTTTACCATTCCAGTTAAGATGGATGATGGAACTACAAAGGTATTTAAGGCTTATAGAGTTCAACATAATGATTCACGTGGACCAGCTAAGGGAGGAATTCGTTTCCATCCTGATGAAACTGTTGATACTATCAAAGCCTTATCTATGTGGATGACATGGAAGACTGCAGTAGTAGATATTCCACTTGGTGGAGGAAAGGGTGGTGTTGTTTGCGACCCTCGTGAGATGTCACTAGCTGAGCAAGAAAGATTATGCCGTGGTTATATGAGACAAATGGCTAGAAATATGGGGCCAGTTCAAGATGTACCAGCTCCTGATGTTATGACTAATGCCCAGCACATGCTATGGATGATGGATGAGTATGAGGTAATACATGGTGGACGTTACCCTGGAGTAATTACAGGTAAACCAGTTGGAATGGGTGGTTCTTTAGGTAGAACTGAAGCTACAGGTTATGGTGTTATTTATTGCTTAAGAGAATCCTTAAAGAACCTAGGTATTGATATATCTAAAACTACAGCAAGTATCCAAGGATTTGGTAATGTAGCAGAATATGCAGCACGTCTATATACAGAACTTGGCGGTAAGGTTGTAGCTATTTCTTGTTGGGATAACAAGGATAAGAAGTCATATACTTACCAAAATCTTGATGGAATTGAAATTGACAAGTTAGCAACTATAAAAGATTCCTTTGGTACTATAGACCAAGAAAAAGCTATAGCTCTTGGATGTAAGAAGCTAGATGGAGATGCTTGGTTATCTCAAGATGTTGATATCTTAATTCCAGCAGCACTTGAGAACCAAATTAATGCTGACAACTTTGATAAGATTAGTCCACAAGTAAAAGTTCTATGTGAAGCTGCTAACGGCCCAACTTCACCAGATGTAGACCCACTTATTAAGGAAAGAGGAATATATTTAATACCTGACTTCTTATGTAATGCAGGTGGTGTAACTTGTAGCTATTTTGAACAAGTACAGTGTAATCAAAATTACTTCTGGTCTAAAGAAGAAGTCCTTGAAAAACTTGACTTCAAAATGACTACAGCTTACCATGCAGTGCATAATTTAGCACAAGAAGACAACCTATATATGAGAGATGCGGCTTATGTTATCGCAATTAAACGTGTAGCAGAGGCTGTAACTCTTCGTGGATGGGTATAAAATTTTATATTTGATTAAATAAACAAAATCCATTGGTAGCCTTATACCAATGGATTTCTTTTTGATTATTTGTATAATAGGTAACTTAGTAATTATCCAAGGGTATGCTTATAATAACACTATTCTTTACATATGGAACTGATATAAAGTCAATATGAACATCCCTACCATAGTGGGCAAGAAGCCTTTGATATACATTTTTAAGCCCTATATGGTTTCTCTTATTAGATATACTCTTCTTAAGAGATTCTCTAGCAGCCCTAATATCTATTCCCTTCCCATTGTCACTTACTTCGATAATAGCAACATGGTTACCCATTCTTATATCAACATCTATGTTATAAGAATATATATTAGGGTCAAATTTAAAGTCTGAAAACCCATGCTTTATAGAGTTCTCTACTAGGGGCTGTAGGGTAAGTCTAAGAATCTTAAAGTCTCTAAGTCCCTTATCAACTTGGTAGCTAAATTCTACATTCTGATTGCTCCTATGGTTCATAATCTCTAGATAGGCCTTAGTATGTTTAATTTCTTCTTCTATTGATATAAGGAGGTTTTTACTATCTAACTGAATTCTTAGAAACTGTGCTAGAGCTTCTATCATAGTAGCTGAACTCTCCTTATCCCCAGATAATATTTCCCACCTAATTCCGTCAAGGGTATTATATAAGAAGTGGGGGTTTAACTGGTCAGTTAGGATAGTAATTTCGTTATAAAGGTTTTGTTTTTCTTCCTTCTTAATCCTATCAATTTGAACTAGTATGGTCTCATACATGGCATTAATCTCATTGTGTAGAAAGCCAATTTCATCATTATATTTTGGATAGGATGTTAAATTATAAGTAGAATCCTTAATTTGGTTTACTACCCCTATTAGCTTATTTAAAGGGGTTGTAAGGGCTTTTGCAACTAAGAGGGAAAAGGTGATGGTTAATAAGCAACTTACTAACCAGGTAATTATAATAAAATATTTAATAGTACCAAGCTCTTTAAGTAAGATATCCTTTGAAATAATATTAACAGTTCTAAGGTTGCAGGTATTTAGGTAATTTGAATTTATGATATAGCTACCATCCCTAGTTTTAAGTTCAAGCTCTGCTTCGCTTGTTGTGCTACTAACATGGTCTATAATGGATTTATTATTTACAACCTTAAGGTAATTATTTGAATGACTTATGGTTAAGGGATGTCCGCTTGAATCGGCTAAGTATATGGTAGATCCCTTATTGTTATTAATTTGATTGAATATTTTATTAACTTCACTGTTGTTTAAGAAGATAATAATAGTAGCTAGAGCATCTTCCACAGAACCTGCAACTATGGGGTACTTACTTGATCCTTGATTAGATATAGGAATTACTAGCGGTAAAACTTCGTTAATTTTTGTAACAGGATTTTTCATATGGCCTAGTAGGGTTATGTCATTAATATCACTAAGGTCCCAACCTGTTTGGCCTAGAAAATCATACTTAATTCCGATTGATGCCACACTAAAAAATTCTCCATTTTTACCAAGTATAACAAGGCTATCTATTATGTCGCTACTATTGATTAAAGAGTTTATTCCATTTTGTAGGTATATATAATTGTTAATGAAGTTTTGCTGATTGTTGTTTTCTATATCTTGTAAGGTCTTACTTAGGTTATTAGAAATAAACCTATTAGTATTACGAAGGACAGAATTAAGAGAATCAGCAAAGGTCTGTGTAGCAACTTCTAGGCTATACTTTGTATTTTCTTTAGCATCCCTTTCAATTACACTAGCAAAATAATTATAGGACATAATACTAATGAATAATAATGATAAGCTTGTAATTGAAATCATATTAATTATAATTTTAGACCTTAGTTTTAAATTGTTATATGATTGAAAAAATTTCTTCATGGATAAACTTCCTTCATCATTAATTTATCTACCATAGCCTTCCTTATAGAGCTTTTGAAACTCTGATGGCGACATATTAGTAAAGTTTTTAAAAGCCCGATTAAAAGACCTATAGTCACCGTAGCCTAATTCTTGAGATATTTCATGTATTGTCTTTTTTCCTTGTCTTAGAAGGTCTTTGGCATAACTCATCTTTTTTTCTAATACATAGTCCCTAAAGTTAGTGTTAGTTTTTTCGCGAAAATAAGTTGTAAAGTAGTTAGGACTTAAGTTTACAACCTCTGCTACTTCATCAGCCTTTACATTATTAAGCAAGTTAATCTTTATATAGGCCTTTGCCTTTTCTATAATAGGGTCATTTTCTGTTTTACCTAACTTAATCTTTTTGGCATAGGATAAAAATAAGGAAATCATCCATTCCTTAAGTTCTGTAATTGTAGCAAGGTTCTTTATCTTCTCACTAACTAGTGTAAAGAGATTATCATCTTGATAGGTAAGATTACCTAGCTGTTGTTGTATTGAAATAATTAGATAGTTAGACATACCTCGAATATAGTTTGGGGGTGGCATCTTAATATAAAATAATGAATCAATAAATTTGTTGGTTAAACTAGCTATCTCATTAGAATCATTACGAAAAATTGCATCAAGTATTTCGTGGGTATCATACATGTTTGATGTAATTTTTGGAGAGGCTTCTTTTGAAATAATACTAGAATCATATATTTTACGGCCAGTTTCATAAAAGCTGTAGCTTAGGGCTTGTAAACCGGTATTAAAGGAATGACTTATATTTTTAAATGAATCTACTTGGTCTCCAATTCCTATGCAAACTTCTACTTTGCTATATCTTTGAACAAAAAAGGATAGGTGTTCACAGACTTTGTATATTTGGAAGTTATCATCTGGAATATTAACTATGGCTACCACCTGATTGTCTGAAAAATCAAAGACTTCATTAGAGGTATCTTGTAGCAATTCTCTTGCGGCAAGTGATACAAAAAGCTTGTCTAGTCCTAAATCGTTAGGGGTTAACTCTAGTTTGTCAGAATTAGAAAGAGGATTCTTTAGTTCAAAGACAACCACTTGGAGTGGCTCGTTTTTTATCTTAACATCGTAATTTTCAACATGTTTATTTATTTCATCCATACTTTTATACTCATTTTGAATAAAGCGAGATAGGAAGATGTTCTTAAGGGTCATACTATCTACCTTTTGCTTTTTCTTACTTATAAGTTCTAGGGTTTCTTGCCTATATTCTTCTAGAATTGAATCCCTAAGTTCAGTAATTATCTTGTTGAATTCATCTAGATTAATTGGTTTTAACAAGTAGTTCTTAACCCCGTACTGGATTGCTCTTTGGGCATATTTAAAATCATCATACCCGCTAATAATAACAAATGAAGTCTCTATCCTATGTTCTTTTGTTTTTTCTACGAGTTCTAAGCCATCACACTTAGGCATTCTAATATCAGTAAGTACAATATCTGGTTGATATTTCTTGATAAAATCAAAGGCTTCAAGGCCATCTTTAGCTGTAGCAAGAACTGTAATCCCAAGTTCTTCCCAGGCTATAGAGTTACTTAAGCCCTTCCTGATGGATAGCTCATCATCAACGATTAGTAAGGTTAAGTTTCTGTCTGACATATTTTCATCATCCTTGTAGTTATATTTACCAAAAGTAAATTGTAACAGTTAAAATATATTTAATCAAATTGAAATAAAAGTAAATGAAATAGTGAAAAGTGTTACATTTATCTTGAAATGTGTCATTCATTAAATATATTTGTCAGGATATAATAAATTTATCAAAAATAAACACTAAGAGTTAGTTAATAAAGCTAATTCGAGATGACAAAATGGAGGGACAATATGAAACTACAAACAAAATTATTCTCTGTTTTACTAGTATTAGTACTAGCATTCTCTTTAGTAGCATGCCAAGGTGATAATAAAGCAGGCGGCCAAGAAACTAAAGAAACAAATGATTCCAGCAAAGAGGAGAAAACAGTAGTAACTGTTTGGACTGGAGATCGTCACGATTTAGAATATGTTAATGCTAAAATTGAAGAATACAATAGCACTAACACTGATGGTATTGAAATTGACTACCAAGTAATGACTGAAGATTATGTAAACATGATTACTATGGCAGCAAGTTCAAACCAATTACCAGACTTAATAATAGTATCTGCTAGTTTAGCAGGTTTTGATTTAAAGACTTTTGCTGATTCTAAAATCATTCAACCTATTCCAGTTGACAAGCTATCTGATGAGTATAAGAAAGTAAACGACTTTGATAAGGTACTTTTCGAAGGTGTTAACGTATTAGGTGATGATGTTTACTACGTTCCATCAGGAATGCGTAGTGGTTCAAGAATTATTTATAATAAAGAATTATTTGAAGCAGCTAATGTAGAAGTTCCTACTACTTTAAGTGAACTTGTAGATGTTGCGAAAGTTTTAACTGAAAACGGTAATGGACAAAGTTATGGTACTATCTTCCCGGGACAAAGTAGTCCATTTGAAAGATGGTTAGAAGGTGTAGCTGAAATGAGTGGAGTTATTCCTTATGACTTTGTAAATGGTGAATTCAACTTTGACGGTTACAAGCCAATCCTAGAAGAAGCAAAAAGATTATTTGATGAAAACAGTGTATTCCCTGGTTCAGTTTCAATGCAAATTGACCCAACACGTGCACAATTCTCAGAAGGAAATGTTGGTTTCTACGGTGGAGCTTCTCAAGAAGTTGGAGTTTTAACAGATCAATTCCCAGCTAAAATTGAGTGGGCAGTTACAGACCTACCTACTATAGATGGAGAAGTAAAGGGTGCTCTTTCAATTAATCCACAAAGAGGTTTAATCTTAACATCTGATGCAAATGTAGATGCTTCATTAAAAGTAATTGAATTCTTTGGAAGCGAAGACTACCTAAAAGGATACTTAGAAGGTGGATACGCACTACCTATCTCTTCCTACATGGAATCAGCTGTTGATTCATCCAAAACAGGAAGATTAGCAGATTACTCATTAAAAGAATATGAAAGTGTATATCCAAAATTCCCACAAGTTACACCAGAAGGTGATAGCTACAGGGTAGCATTCTGGAATGCAATTCAACCAGGTGGTCCAACAGTAGATGAAACTATAGCTAAGTTAAATGAAACTTACAATGCTGCATTGGATAAAGAAATTGAACTTGGTAAAGTATCAAGAATTGTTATAAAGGATTTTGATGCATTAAATCCAAACGATGGAACTATTGAATACTTATCTGAATAAGTAGTAAAAAGAGCAGCTAAGTTTAAGTAAGTAGCTGCTCTTTTAAATTAAAAACCCGTACAGGAGGGAGTCTTATGAATAAAGAAAAGCTAAGTTTAAAAGAAAAATTTATTCGTGCAAAAGACAAAGGTAATATCTCAGCATTTTTAATGCTGCTTCCAGCAGTAATTTTATTAGC
>JAAYRG010000159.1 GCA_012518885.1 Clostridiales bacterium
ATAGATACGAGAGATTTAGAAAAATTTAAATAATAAAAAAGCCAGAAAGAAGAAACATGAAGTCATTCTTTCTGGCTTTTATTATCTTAAATATAATTCTTAATTATCTATCAACCATTGGTATATAAGATTTCTCTTCTGATACACTCATATAAGCAGGACGAATAATCTTGCCTGCATTAATTAATTCTTCTAGTCTATGAGCACCCCATCCAGATATTCTTGCAATAGCAAAGATAGGTGTATACAGCTCTAATGGTAGGCCAAGCATATTGTAAACAAAACCAGAGTAGAAGTCTATATTAGCACTTACGCCCTTATACATCTTTCTTTCTTTTGCAATAATCTCTGGCGCTAGTCTTTCAACTAGGGAATATAACTTGTATTCTTCGTCGGCTCCCTTTTCTTTTGAAAGCATTTCAACATATTGCTTTAGTACTTTTGCTCTTGGATCAGATAGACTATAAACAGCATGTCCTATACCATAAATTAAGCCTGACTTATCAAAAGCTTCCTTGTGTAATAGCTTGTATAGGTAGTTACGAACTTCGTCTTCGTCTTCCCAATCCTTGATGTTTTCTTTGATGTTTTCAAACATCTGTATAACTTTAATATTAGCACCACCATGCTTTGGACCCTTTAATGAACCAAGGGATGCTGCAACTGCAGAATAAGTATCTGTACCAGTAGAAGTTACGACGTGGTTTGTAAAGGTTGAGTTGTTACCACCACCATGGTCAGCATGTAAAACAAGTGCAATATCTAGAATTTTGGCTTCCAAATCTGTGTACTTTTTATCAGGACGAAGTAAACGTAGAATTACTTCTGCTGTAGAGAGCTTTTCTGTTGGTCTATGGATATATAAGCTCTTACCATGTTTATAATGCATGTATGCTTGAAAACCGTATACTGATAACATTGGGAATAAAGATATAAGTTGGATAGACTGACGAAGTACATTAGGTATTGAGATATCATCAGCATAATCATCATAAGCATAAAGAGTAAGCACACTACGTGCAAGAACGTTCATCATGTCACTAGTTGGGGCTTTCATAACTACATCTCGTACAAAGTTAGTTGGGAGAGTACGATATGAACTTAGTAGCTGAACAAAATCATTATACTCTTTTTCTGTTGGAAGCTTACCAAATAGTAAAAGGTAAGTTACTTCTTCAAAACCAAATCGATTCTCACTAGTGAAGCCTTTTACAATATCTTCAACATTAATGCCACGATAATATAATTCACCTTCTCTAGGGATTAATTTATCCCCATCAGTGTCATAAGCGCGAATTTCGGCTATCTCGGTAAGTCCTGTAAGAACACCCCTACCACTTATGTCACGTAGACCTCTTTTAACATCATACTTTGCGTAAAGAGCTGGATCAATATTATTGTTCTGAATGCACAACTTTGATAAAGCTTCAACTTGTGGTGTAATATCAGAATATGTTAGGTTACTCATGTTAAACCTCCTTTATGTATATGGTCCATATTGTGTTTACTTTTTCAATTTTAATTATTAGTTATTATGTGCGAAATAAGCAGAGAAAAAAGATGGGAAATAGCGGAAAATTAACTAGTATAAATAATAAATACTACCTTGAGATTTAAATTATTAAATTAAACGTATTGTTAAATATCGTTAGTCGCACGTTAACATTTTAGCATAATAAATTTTATGATACAAGCATTTTATATTAAGTTTAAAGATATTTTACAATAAAGATAGAATCTATATTGCAAATTTATGTTATATTTAATAAAATAAAAGTATATAATTCAAATTATAATTTAATCAAAACAACCCGATAATATAATTATTAATAGATTAATGATTGGAGAAAACATATGACAATTAAAATTTCAGATGTAAGTTTCAAAATTGGAAAGCAAAAACGTATAGCACTTATAGCCCATGATGGAAAAAAGGATGATATGGTAAAGTGGGCGGACAAGAATAAGGATATTTTAAAGAATCATTTTCTATGTGGAACTGGAACTACAGCCCGTATTATATCAGATAAAACAGGCCTACCTGTAAAGGCATTCAATAGTGGTCCTCTAGGAGGAGACCAACAAATTGGAGCAAGAATCGTAGAAGGAAGCGTTGATTTTGTTGTATTTCTATGGGATCCACTTGAATCACAACCCCATGACCCTGACGTGAAGGCTTTACTTAGAATAGCAGTAGTGTATAATATACCTATAGCTAACAATATAGCAACTGCTGATTTCTTATTAAATTCAGCTTATATGAATGAGGAGTATGATAGAAAGTTAGACAATATTGAAAAGCATTTAGCTAATAGAATGGAGTTAAAAAGCGAAGACTTCAGAAATTAAAAGGGTTCGCAAAAATTTTAGGAATGATTATTGATTTCTTGTTCCTTATTTGATATACTAACATATGCAGAATCATATAAAGAATAATTCAGTTATTTTTTATAATAATATAAAGGAAAGAGGTACAATATGGATTTTAATTACAAAAACAAACTTAAAGGAACTCAAACTGAAAAAAATTTACTAGATGCTTTTGCTGGTGAATCCCAAGCACATACTAAGTATCTTTATTATGCATCAAAGGCTAAGAAAGATGGATATGTGCAAATTAGTAACTACTTTCTAGAAACTGCATTAAACGAAAAAGAACACGCTAAAATTTGGTTTAAATTACTTAATGATGGTATACCAGGTACAATGGATGCTCTAAAAGATGCAGCTGAAGGCGAGAATTATGAATGGACAGATATGTACAAAGACTTTGCAAAAGTAGCTAGAGAAGAAGGCTTTGAAGAAATTGCAAAGTTGTTTGAAGGCGTTGCTGCTATAGAGAAAGATCACGAAGAAAGATATCTAAACCTATTAGAAAATATTGAAAAAGGTATAGTGTTTTCAAGAGATGGGGATACTATATGGAAATGTGCTAACTGTGGACATATTCATGTTGGTAAGGACGCTCCAGATGTTTGCCCAGTTTGCGACCATCCTCAAGCACACTTCCATATCTTAGTTAAAG
>JAAYRG010000160.1 GCA_012518885.1 Clostridiales bacterium
GATGTACCTACATTTGTAGAATACGGTGCTGCTGATATAGGTGTAGCTGGTAAGGATACCATACTTGAAGAAGGTCGCAAGTTATATGAAGTTATAGACCTAGGACTTGGTAAATGCAAAATGTGTGTTGCAGGTCCAAAGTCTGCTAGGGACCTTCTAAGTAATGGTGAATTAATAAGAGTAGCTACTAAGTATCCTAATATTGCAAAGGACTATTTTTATAATAAAAAGGGTCAAACTGTAGAGATTATTAAACTCAATGGTTCAGTAGAACTAGCTCCATTAGTAGGTTTATCTGAAGTAATTGTAGATATTGTAGAAACTGGTTCAACCCTTAAAGAAAACGGCCTAGTAGTCCTTGAAGATGTTTGCAAGCTATCGGCAAGAATGGTAGTTAACCAGGTAAGTATGAAGATGGAACATGAACGTATCTCTAGGATTATAGATTCTGTTAGGGACCTTTTACAAAGGAATAATCAGTAGGAAAGATAGGTGTAGTCTATGAGAATTGTTAAATTAGATGCTAATACAAAAAATGATATCCTAAGTAACTTGTTAAAAAGAAGCCCAAGCCAGTACGATAAGTACCAGGCAAATGTTAATATGATATTAGAAGATGTAAGAAAGAGACAGGATGAGGCAGTCTTTGAATATACATCTAAGTTTGACGGGGCTAATATTAATGCTAGTAACATAAGAGTTACAAAAGAAGAAATAGAAGACGCTTACACTAAAATAGATAATGATGTTCTTCTGGTTATTAGAAAGTCTATAGATAATATTAGAGAATTTCATTCTAGACAAGTCCAACAAAGTTGGTTTGAGACCAAGGATAATGGAATTATACTAGGACAACGAGTTACTCCAATTGAAAATGTCGGTGTTTATGTTCCTGGAGGTAAGGCAGCTTATCCTTCTTCTGTACTTATGAATGTAATTCCTGCAAAAGTAGCAGGATGTAAAAAGGTCGTTATGACAACTCCCCCAGGACTTGATGGCAAGATTTATGAAGGAACCCTTGTAGCAGCTAATGAGGCAGGGGTTGACGAAATATATAAGGTAGGAGGGGCCCAAGCTATAGGAGCCCTAGCCTATGGAACGAATATTATTCCTAAGGTTGATAAAATAGTAGGTCCAGGTAATATTTATGTAGCCCTTGCTAAAAAGTCTGTGTTTGGTTATGTAAGTATTGATTCAATTGCAGGACCAAGTGAGATACTAATCATAGCAGATGAAACAGCAAATCCTAGATATGTTGCTGCTGATTTACTATCACAAGCAGAGCATGATGAACTAGCATCATCTATTCTAATAACAACAAGTGCTAGCTTAGCTAAGGAAGTTTCTAAAGAAGTTGATATGTTCCTTGACAAGCTACCAAGAAGAGTAATTATGAGTAAGTCATTAGATAACTACGGTTATATCCTTGTAGCTGATTCTATGGAAGATGCAATAGAAGCAGCGAATGATATTGCATCAGAACACCTAGAAATCATGACAAGGGACCCATACCATGTTATGACTAAAATAAAGAATGCTGGAGCAATTTTTATGGGCCCATATAGTAGTGAACCCTTAGGAGATTATTTTGCAGGTCCAAACCATGTACTACCAACTAACGGTACAGCTAGGTTTTTCTCCCCTCTTAGCGTTGATGATTTTATTAAGAAATCAAGTATTATATCTTATTCGAAGGAAGCCTTAGAGCCAGTCTATAAAGATATAGTTAGGTTTGCAAATGCAGAGGGCTTAACTGCTCATGCTAACTCTATTGCTGTTAGATTTGAGGACCAAGAATAAGATTAATAATAGGAGGACTTATGGAAAGAACGGCCAATATTAAAAGAGTTACTAGTGAAACAGATATAAATCTATTACTTGATTTAGATAATAATTATGAATCTAAGATTCATACGGGTATAGGTTTTTTTGACCATATGCTTGCTAGCTTTGCAAAACATAGTTTTACCCATATGGAACTAAGTGTAGAAGGTGACCTAGAAGTAGATTGCCATCATACTGTAGAAGATACAGGTATTGTACTAGGTCAGGCAATTAAAGAAGCTCTTGGTGACAAAAAGGGAATAAGAAGGTATGGCTCTGCAATACTTCCTATGGATGAGGCCCTTATCCTTTGTTCCTTAGATTTATCAGGGCGACCATTCCTAGTTTTTGATGTCCCTTTTACTGTAGAAAGAGTTGGTGACCTAGATACTGAGATGGTAAAAGAATTCTTCTACGCAGTTTCATACTCAGCAGGGATGAACTTGCATATAAAGCTAATCCATGGGAGTAACAACCACCATATTATAGAATGTATGTTTAAGGCCTTCGCAAAGGCTCTTGACCAGGCTATAACTTATGATGAGAGAATAAGAGATGTATTATCAACTAAGGGTACTATTTAACCAAAGGGGGCTTTTATGTACAAAAAAATAATCCCGTATATAAACTGTGAGAATGAACTAGCAGAGAATATTATTAGAGAAGCCAAAAGATACGACAATATAGGTGGCGATGAACTATTTTTATATAATTATTCATTTGATGACAAATCAATAGACGAATTTCTAGATACTGTGAGGACTTTAGTAAAGCAAATAGAGATACCTGTAATTATTGGCCTTTGTGTAAGGAATTTTGAAGATATTAAAAAGGCATTTTATGCAGGAGCTAGGCAGGTAGTAATCAAAGAAGTCATATGCCATGATAGAGATATCGTTAAAGAAGGGGCAGACCGCTTTGGTTATGACAAGTTAGTACTAGAGCTTGAAGATTATAAGCTAATTTATGATAAAGACTTTGTTAGAAGTGTAAAAGACATGGGAATTAGCGCCTTATTACTAAAACATATCAAGGTAACAAGTTCTTTTATAGAAGCAGTAGAAGAGTTAGAACTTCCAGTTATAATTAGAGATAGCCTTAAGAATAACGACTTATATGACCTTATCCGCCATAATAATGTCATTGGTGTCTCAACAAACTTTTATAAAGACAAGGAAATTCTAAAGGCTAAGTTAAGTTTAAAAGCTAAAGGTCTAGAAGTTAATACTTACGAAAGTAAGGTAGACTTTAGAGAATTTAAGTTAAATAGTGATGGGCTTATCCCTGTCATAGTTCAAGACTACCGTTCAAATGAAGTGCTAATGCTTGCATATATGAACGAAGAATCATATAAGCAGACTATTGAAACAGGTAAGATGACCTATTTTTCTAGGTCTAGAAATGAAATATGGGTAAAGGGTGAAACATCAGGCCACTATCAGTATTTAAAGGCACTTTCCCTAGACTGTGATAAGGATACAATACTTGCTAAGGTATCACAAGTAGGGGTTGCTTGCCATACAGGTAGTCCATCCTGTTTCTATACTGACCTAATTCATAGTAAGCTTAAAGAAACTAACCCATACAAAATCCTTATCCAGGATTATGATACAATACTTGACCGTAAGAAGAATCCTAAGGAAGGCTCCTATACAAATTACTTATTTGATAAGGGTATTGACAAAATCCTTAAGAAATGTGGAGAAGAAGCTACTGAGATTGTAATAGCAGCAAAAAATCCAAATGCTGAAGAGCTTAAGTACGAAATTGCTGATTTCTTATACCATATGATGGTGCTAATGGTAGAATGTGGTCTTGATTGGGATGATATTGTTAAGGAACTGGCTAACCGTAGATAGGAGATTTCCTGTTGAACATAGTCGATATTTAACCCTTGCTTTATGGATTTACAAGTGCTATAATAATTTAAGAAAGATTACTGACGCGGAAGGAGTGGACGAAAGTCCACTCTTTGTATTTATGTGTATAATATTAATTTCCTATTTATATCTAAATGACATAAAAGGAATTACTTGGTGCAATATTAAAACTAGGTGCACTACTTTATAATGTTCTGGGATTATAAAAGAAAAGGAGCGATACTATGTCAAAAAGAGAAAACTATGAATTAAAAACGGAAAGCTTAGTTTTACCTATTTTAGAAGAAAACAAGTTTGAACTAGTAGATGTTGAGTATGTTAAGGAGGCTGGCAACAACTACTTAAGGATATATATAGATAAGGAAGGTGGAATTACTATTAATGACTGTGAATTAGTTAGTAGGAAATTAAGCGACTTACTGGATGAAGATGACTTTATCCCAGATGCTTATATTCTAGAAGTGAGTTCACCAGGTCTTGGCAGGCCCCTTAAAAAGGAAAAAGATTTTGCAAGAAGTATTGGCAAAGAAGTAGATGTTAGATTATATAAACAAATTGATAAGCAGAAAGAATTTACTGGAATTCTAGTAAGTTATGACCATGAGAAAATTGAACTCGAAATATACGAAGACGAAGTTATAGAAATTCCGCGTAGCAATATAGCGTTAATTCGCTTAGCGTTTGATTTTTAACAATTTTAGGAGGATAATATAAGGAAATGAAAAATAAAACTAACAACAATGAAGAATTAATTAACGCACTAGATATAATTGAAAAAGAAAAGAATATCAGTAAAGAAGTGCTTCTAGAGACTATAGAAAATTCTTTGTTGGCAGCCTGTAAGAATGAATTTGACAGGACTGATAATATTAGGGTAAACATCGATAGGGAAAAGGGTTATATTACTGTTTATGCTGCAAAGGAAGTAGTAGAAGAAGTAACAGACCCTAGCCTACAAATTAATATTGTTGAAGCAAAAGAAAAATTCCCTTCTACTGAAATTGGAGAGATTGTTAATGTAGAAGTAACTCCTAAAAACTTTGGTAGAATTGCTGCTCAAAAGGCAAAGCAAGTAGTTGTTCAAAAGATTAGGGAAGAAGAAAGAAAAATCCAATATGAGCACTATTATAGTAAAGAACGCGATATTGTAACAGGTATCGTACAACGTTACGTTGGAAAGAATATAAGTGTAAATCTTGGAAAAGTTGATGCAATGTTAACTGAAAGCGAACAAGTAAAAACTGAACGTTTCAAACCAAATGAGAGAATAAAGTTATATATTTTGGAAGTTAAAAACACTACAAAAGGTCCAAGAATCGTTTTATCTAGGACCCACCCGGAACTAGTAAAAAGACTGTTTGAAGCAGAAGTAGCTGAAGTTCGCGATGGTACTGTAGAAATTAAGAGTATTGCAAGAGAAGCAGGTTCAAGAACTAAGATGGCAGTATACTCAAACAACCCTGATGTAGACCCTGTTGGGGCCTGTGTAGGTGTTAATGGTTCTAGAGTAAATACAATTGTTGATGAACTAAGAGGAGAAAAGATAGACATTATAAACTGGAGCGAAGACCCAGCAGTTCTAATTGAAAATGCCCTTAGTCCAGCAAAAGTTGTCTCAGTAATAGCTAATGAAGAAGAAAAGAGTGCAAAAGTAGTTGTACCAGACTATCAATTATCACTAGCTATAGGTAAGGAAGGGCAAAATGCTAGACTTGCTGCTAGGTTAACAGGATACAGAATAGATATTAAGAGCGAAACTCAGTATAGAGAAGAAGAATTAGCTAAATTTGAAGAAGAATTAAATGAAATTACTCTTGATAGCGATTACGAATCAGACAATGAATACAACTTAGATGAATCATATGAAGATTTTGAATCAGATGAGGATTACAACAATGATGATTTAGAATACGACTATGATGAAGAAGGCGAATCATATAACGATGATGAATCGTACTATGATGACGAGTATGATTATGAAGATGATGATTCATATTATGATGATTATGACGAATCAGACGATGATTCATACTATGACGATGAATATGATTATGATGAGGACGATTACGATTCACAAAATTAATAGTTCTGAGGAATAGGATATGAATAAGAAGAGAAAAATCCCAAAAAGACAATGCGTAGGCTGTGGGGAAATGATAAATAAAAAGGATTTGATAAGAGTAATCAAAACCCCAGAAGATCACATAATAATTGACGCTACCGGCAAGCAAAACGGTCGCGGTGCTTATATATGTAATTCAATAGATTGTTTTGAAAAAGCGAGAAAAAGCAAAGGTTTAGAACGATCCCTTAAAAGAAAAATTCCTGAAGAAATTTATGAAGAACTAGCAAAGGAGTTGAAGGCGATTGACAAATGAAGAGAGTAAGACCGGACTCAAAGCAAATATTGAAAGAAAAGTATTTTCCTATATTGGATTAGCAATGAAAAGCGGAAATCTTGTAAGTGGTGAATTTGCTACTGAAAAGGCGATAAAGACAGGTCAAGCAGTTTTAGTTTTAGTAGCAGAAGATGCTTCAAATAATACAAAGAAGAAGTTCACAAACAAATGTAATTATTATGATGTGCCATTATACTTTTTCGGAACTAAGAAAGATTTAGGTAAAGCTATAGGAAAGGAACTCAGATCAACTATAGGCTTAATCGATTGTGGTCTGGCTGATGGGATAAGAAAGCAACTAGATAACTGATGTAACCGATATTTTTATAATATCGTAGACTGAAAAAGTGGAGGTAGGAATATGGCAAAAATGAAAATTTATGAAGTAGCTAAAGAGGTTAATAAAAGAAGTAAGGATATTATTAGCTTTTTAAATGGTAAAGGTATAGATGTTACGAGTCATTTAAGCAATATAGATGAAGATGCAATTAATCTTATAAAGAAGGAATTTGGTCAAACACAAAGACCAACTGGAAA
>JAAYRG010000019.1 GCA_012518885.1 Clostridiales bacterium
AAACCCGTACAGGAGGGAGTCTTATGAATAAAGAAAAGCTAAGTTTAAAAGAAAAATTTATTCGTGCAAAAGACAAAGGTAATATCTCAGCATTTTTAATGCTGCTTCCAGCAGTAATTTTATTAGCAGTAATATCTATATACCCATTTTTGTGGCTAATTAGATATGCTAGCTTTAACTATAATGGTTTTGAAGCCTATCATACAGGCCTTGATAACTTTAAGAGGGCATTTGCTGATACAACTTATTGGGCAAGTGTAGTACATACCTTTGAATATGCTATTTTAAAAATAGTAATAATCTTACCCCTAGCCCTTATTATTGCAGTTATTCTACATATGGGCATGATTGGTAAAAGAGCTTTTGGAGCTATTTACTTCTTGCCAACTGTAATTAGTCCAGCTGTATATAGTTTGATTTTTTACTTTATCTATGCAGCTTATAACGGTGTTTTAAATGCCTTTTTAATGAAGTATGGCATTATTGGTGCACCAATTGACTGGCTAGGTGATCCTAAAATAGTTATGATATCAATTGTTATTGTAGCTGTTTGGGGTGGTTTTGGTAACTATATGATTTATTTTACATCAGGACTTTCAAGTATATCTTCAGAGGTTTATGAAAGTAGTAAGATTGACGGAGCTAATGGAGTTCAAACGTTTTTCAAGATTACCCTTCCTCTATTAGGGCCAGTTATGAAAGTAATCATAATGCTTGCTATAACAACAGCCTTAAAAGATTACCAGTCTATCCTAGTATTAACAGGCGGAGGTCCAAATAATAGGAGCCATGTAATGTTCTCATATATTTACCAATTATCTTTTGGTTCAACCACCACACAACCACAACTTGGTTATAGTGCGGTACTGAGTCTAATCTCAGCCTTAATAATTGGAGTTATAACAGTTATCTACCTTAAGGCAAGTAAAAACATGGATGACATTTATTAATTATCAGAATTATACTTTCAGATTTGAAGGAGGAAAGTAAATGGAAGGACAAAGCCGTGCTGTAAGGAGTACTAGTTCTAAAATTGCATATGGATTACTTTTTGTTTTCTTAGTACTTGTAGCAGCAACAACCCTTTATCCACTTTTATATGTAATTTTTGGTTCGTTTAAAACAAACCATGAATTACTAATTGGTGGAATAGATTTATTACCAAAAGTTTTTGTACTTGATAACTATATAGAAGCTTGGGAAAAAGCAAACTTTGGAAGATATACAATAAACAGTATTGTTATAAGTTTAGGTGTTATGATACTTTCAGTTGCAGTAACTAGTATGGCTGCCTATGTTTTATCAAGAAAAGAGTTTCGTGGAAAAAACCTTATATACAACACCTTAATTGCCTTTATGTTTATAAACGTAGGTTCAGTGTCCCTTAGACCACTTTTTGAACTAGCGGTAGATTTAAATATGCATACTTCCCTTTGGAGTGTAATTATAATTGTTACAGGAATGGGACAAGCTACATATATATTCTTAATTAGAGGTTTTATGCTTTCAGTTCCTAAAGAACTTGATGAAGCAGCAGAAATTGATGGTTGTAGTTTCTTTCAAATATATTACAGAATTATATTACCTGTTTTAAAACCAATACTTGCAACAGTAGCCCTTTTATCCTTTAGAGCAGGTTGGAATGAGTATATCATCCCATTAGTATTTACAATGTCAAATGAATTAATGAGACCACTTACAGTTGGTGTTGTTATGTTACAAAACTCAGGTAATGGTGCTGCAGCATGGAATATTATGTTTGCAGGTTCAGCCCTTTCTATTATTCCAATTGTAGTAGTTTACTTATTCTTAAATAAGTACTTTGTAAGTGGCTTAACTGCTGGAGCTGTAAAAGGCTAATAATTAGACGTCATTTTATGACTATAAAACTATTGACAGGAGGATGTTTATGAGTAAACCAATTAAAGCAATCATTGTTGGAGCTGGCCATAGGGCCCTTATATATGCGAGTTATGCATTAGAGAGACCTGACAAACTACAAATAGTTGGCGTGGCGGATCCGATTGAAAGCAGAAGAAAAAAGGCCCAAGAAATTCACAAGTTTCCTGACCATATGATGTTTACCTCTGCAGAAGAATTAGCAAGCAAGGGAAAACTAGCTGATGCTGTTATTAATGGAACAATGGATAATCAACACGTTGAAACAACCCTTCCATTATTAGAAGCTGGCTATGACGTACTCCTTGAAAAACCTTTTGCTGTAAATGAAGAGGAAATGTGGGAATTATATGAGGCGGCTAAGAAATACAAGAGAACCATTTGTATTTGTCATGTACTAAGATTTGCACCATTTTACTCTGAAATAAAGCAAAGGATTCTAAATAATGAGATTGGTGACATAATTAACATTCAATTAACAGAGCATGTTAATTACCACCACCTAGCTGTTTCTTATATAACAGGAAAATGGGGCAATGAAGAAGAGTGTGGAACTACCATGCTTATGGCAAAATGTTGCCATGATATGGATATAATGGTTTGGCTTATGAACCATACTAGACCTAAATATGTTTCAAGTTTTGGCTCTGATTTTCAATTTGATGAGAGCAAGAAGCCACAAGGTGCAGGAACAAGGTGTATGGTAGATTGTGAGATTGAGGAAGAGTGTCTATACTCAGCAAAAAAACTTTATATAGACCATCCTGATAGGTGGTCATTCTATGTATGGGATGAACTAGAAGATAGTGGGGCTCCACTTACTATCGAGAACAAGATAAAGTCCCTAAAAACAGATAATAGACATGGAAGATGTGTATGGGATTGTAACCATACTGTAGTTGACCATCAAAGTGTCCTAGTAGAATTCGAAGATGGTTCAACTGGAACCCTTAACATGATAGGTGGTTCATCTAAAGAAGACAGGACTATCCATATAATTGGGACAACTGGAGAAATTGAAGGTGTTCTTGGAGAATCCAAATACGTAGTAAGAAAGATAGACCCAAGACCTGGACATGAATATAGTGAAGAGGAGTATACACTAGATGTAGACGGTGATGCTAGTGGTGTTAATGGAACCCATGGTGGTGGCGACCTTAGATTAGTTGCCGACTTTGTGGACTTATTAAGTGGAGAGACACCATCAGTTTCAACAACTAGTATTGAAGATTCAATAATGGGTCACCACCTAGTATTTAAGGCTGATGAAGCTAGAGTTAATCGTCAAGTAGTAGAGATTGATACAAAAGATCTTTAGAAGGGAGGTGACAATTTGAGTAAGCCCTTAAATATGGTCTTTATAATGTGTGATGACCATACTTCCCAGGCCATATCGGCATATGGAAAGTCTGAAATAGAAACCCCTAATATAGACTTACTATATAAGAATGGCATAAGATTTGATAATGCTTGCTGTACTAATTCCCTATGTGCACCAAGCCGAGCATCAATCCTAACAGGAAAATATAGTAACAACAACGGGGTTAGAACCCTAAAAGATAATCTAGATCACACTAATACTGTTTTTCCTGAGATTTTACAAGAGGCAGGATATAACACTGCCTTAATAGGGAAATGGCATCTTGGACATGGTAAGGATTATAACCCTAAGGGATTTGCTAGCTGGGACATACTAATAGATCAAGGTGAATACTTTAATCCAGTATTTGAGACCAATGTAACTAGTGAAAAGGCTAATAACATAGAGACTAGTACACTAGATACTGCTAGTAATGATACACTAAGGGTGAGTGTAGAAGGCTATGTAACAGATATAATTACTGATAAGTCTATTAGATATATTGAAAGTATAGATAAGACTAAGCCCTTTTTCCTTATGTGTAACCATAAGGCCCCTCACAGGCCCTTTATACCATCCACTAAGTATAAAGACTTATATGTAAATCATGAATTTTCATACCCTGAAACTTTTAATGATGACTATGAAACAAGAAGCCCGGCGGCTACAAAAGCCAAGATGAGGATTGAGCAATTAACTAAAACAGATACTAAGAAAGACCCTCCCCCAAACCTTTCTAGTAAAGAAGAAAAAGAATGGAAGTACCAAAGATTTATGCAGGATTACTTTGCCTGTGTAAAATCAATTGATGATAGTGTTGGTGCAATTATAGACTGCTTAAAGAGAAATGACTTATTAGACAATACAATTATTTTCTACACTTCAGACCAAGGTTTTTATCTTGGTGAACATGGTTGGTTTGATAAGAGGTTTATGTACGAAGAATCCCTTAATATGCCCCTTATCATATATCATCCTAGCTATGTAGGAAAGTCAAGAATAATAAGTGACCTTGTAGCAAACATTGATTTTGCACCTACTATTTTAGAGCTAGCTCAAGTTGAAGCTAATTTTGACTGTGATGGCAAGAGTTTTGCTAAGCTAATAACTAGTGAATCAGATACTAGACTTCATGACTATATTTATTATAGGTACTGGGACTACCCCTCCCCTCATAATGTTTTACCTCATTTTGGTATAAAGAATGATAAGTATAAGCTAATGTGTTTTTATCTGTCAAAAAGAAGTGAAGATATCCTATCAGATACAAATGAAGGAATCCCCATTAAGGATATTCTTAATAATCCTGATAAATATGAAACATGGTGGGAGCTTTACGATTTAACTGATGGTTCCCACGAGTGTGATAATAAAATAGATAATGTTAAATACAAAGAAATTATTAATAAGATGAAGGACTTATTAATAAGTGCTGCAATATAAATAATAAAGTAATAAAATGAAATCCCCAAAAATAAATTATTTCAAATAAATGATTCCCCTAAATATAAATAAATGAACGTGATATTTAATCCCCTAAGTATAAATAATAAAACATGATATTTTTATCCCCTAAATAGAAATAATAGAACATGATATTTTATCCCCTAGATATTATAATAGAACGTGTATATATTAATCCCCAAAAAGATAATAAAGTATTTTAAAAGTCCTAGGCGACTTGCTTCCTCTCTAGCTGCAAGTCTACCTAGGACTTTTATTTTAATTCTTCTTTTTTAATAACCCTACCTATATATAATAGGATAAGATAGAGGCTTGCATAGGCTAGGCAGAGAATAAAAAGTAGGAGAATACCGCCGTGACTTACGCTAAGGTAGCTATGTATGGCTTTTATTAGGTAACCGCTTACTAGAACTATTATTGTAGGTATGACTATTACTTCAAGAGCATCAAGTTTGGGCCGAATATCCTTATAAATCACATAGAATTCGAAGCAGCTAGTTAGGAGAAGGCTTAGTAGAAAGCTAATGAAATAGCCAGTTATACCACTTCTGGGAATTAGGTACATTATTAGGAGTATTTTTACTGTTAGGCCAGCTACCGAACTTAGAAAGGATAGATATACCTTGTCTAGACCGTTTAATATGCTAGTAAAGGTACTTCCTATATAGAGAAAAGGACATAGCCAGGCTAGTATTGTAATGTACCTTCCTGCAATATTATTACTAAAGATTCTAAGTCCTAATTCTTCACCAAATACAATAAAAATCCCGCTGCTTAGGATTCCAACTAGGAGGCTATATTTAATAGAAAGGCTTGTAGTTCTTCTGATGCTATTTAGATTTTTAGTGGCAGCAGCTTCTGAAATTGTAGGCAGTAGAAGAACTGATAGGGAATTTGTAACTGTTGATGGGAACATAATAAAGGGCTTTGCCATAGCATTTAATATTCCGTATATACTAAGAGCATCAGCGTGTTCTAGTCCGTATTTCCTAAGTAAGCTTGGAATTAGGATAGCTTCTACACTTGTTAATATACTTATAATCAGTCGGTTTGAGGTTAAGGGTAAGGACATCTTTAAAATAGACTCAAGTAAGGGCTTTGTTCTTCTTGCTCTTATGCCGGTTCTTTTTGCATTTATTTTAATTTGTTTTGTATCATATGTTGAATAATAAGAAATAATATTGTATATTGTAGAAGATATTTCCCCAATAACTAATCCAATAACGGCAATTTCTATAGTAAAGTTATAATTATTATTCGCTAAAACGCTTGCTATAGCATATACTATAAATACACGAACTAATTGTTCAAGAAGCTGAGTTATTGCAGGGACACCTGACTTTGTTAAACCATAATAGTAGCCGTTTATACAAGAGGTTATTCCACAAAAGGGAAATACAACGGCAAGGATCTTAAGTGAAGATGTAATTCTTGGTTCAAAAATTATATTAGTTGCTATAAAGCTTGCATTAAAATATATAATCAGAGAAAGAATACTAGCAAGAGAAACTGAAAGAAAGAGTCCAATACGAAGGACCTTAACGGTATTTTTATAATTCTTTTTGCCTAATTCTGATGCAACAAAGCGAGAAATAGTTGTTTGGATACCGGTAGCATATATATTATAACATATCCCATATACAGGGAAAATAAGTTGGTATACACCAAGTTTTTCTGCTCCAAGAAGATTCGAGAGAAAAATTCTATAAAAGAAACCAAGTAGTCGTGTTATCACTCCTACTATGGTTAAAATAGCGGTGCCTTTTAGTAATTTTCCTTTACTCATAAGGACTCCTAAGGATTAGTTATTAGTAAAATATATTCAAAAAAACAAAAACAATAACCACTAAATATCTTGACAAACAAAGTTACAGGTGATATATTTAGAACATAATCCCCACCAATCCACTAGGAATTAAATTGGTGGGAATTGATTTGTATAACCAAACTGTTATTTAAATGATTAGCCTAAGTCAATTAATGAGGTGGTTAAATGAAGTTATCGACAAAGGGCAGATATGGTCTTAGAGCAGTATTAGATTTGGCGATTAACTCCAAGGATGAAGTAGTCCCCCTAAGTGAAATAGCCTTAAGACAGAATATTTCTATAAGCTACTTAGAGCAGCTTATATCAAAACTTAGAAAGGCTGGTATAGTAACCAGTATTCGTGGGGCACAAGGAGGTTATAAGCTAGCCAAAGACCCAGCGACCTTATCAGTTGGTGAAATTCTTAGAGTACTTGAAGGAAGTTTAGAACCGGTAAACTGCGCAGAAGTAACAGGCGAAGGGGAGTCATGTGCTGGTTCGGATACTTGTGTAACTAAACTAGTATGGATGAGAATTTCTGATAGTATTAACAAGGCAGTTGATAGTATAATGCTTTCAGAACTAATTGATGAGAACAATAAAATAAGTGGCAATATTTGCAATGATGAAGACAACAAAGTTTTGGAGTCTCCATCTTGTAACAATTAAGATAATTTCTTATTATTAATTTTATTATATAAAAGTTTAACTTTAAAAAATAGGAGATGACTACATGGATAAGAGAATATATATGGACAATGCAGCTACAACAAAGACAAGGCCAGAAGTTGTAGAAGCAATGTTACCCTATTTCACAGAATTGTATGGGAACCCATCAAGTGTTTATGAAATTGCATCACAAAGTAAAAGAGCTGTAGACGAATCAAGACAAGTAATTGCAAAAGCTCTTAATACAAGAATAGAAGATATTTATTTTACTGGCAGTGGTTCAGAAGCTGACAACTGGGCAATAAAAGGTACAGCAGAAGCTTACAAAAATAAAGGTAACCACATAATTACTTCTAAGATTGAACATCATGCTGTTCTTCATACTTGTGAATATCTAGAGAAGAATGGATTTGAAGTAACTTATGTAGATGTTGATGAATATGGCTTTGTAAAACTAGAAGAA
>JAAYRG010000161.1 GCA_012518885.1 Clostridiales bacterium
GAATGGAAATATTAGAAAATCGTCCTGTAAATAAAGATGGATTTATTAATGAGTGGCCTGAAAAAGGCTTTATAGCTATGTCAAGCCCATATGATCCAAAGCCATCTATTAAAATTGAAAATAATATCATTGTTGAATTAGATGGAAAGAAAAGAGAGGACTTTGATTTTATAGATAAATTCATTGCTGATCATGGAATCTGTATAGATAGGGCAGAAAAATCAATGGCCATGGATTCTGTAGAAATAGCAAGAAAGATTGTTGATATTAATGTGTCAAGAGAGGAAATCCTTGAAATAGTTTCAGGTATTACACCAGCTAAGATGGTTGAAGTTATTAATGAACTTAACGTAGTTGAGATGATGATGGGTATGCAAAAGATGAGAGCAAGAAAGGTTCCATCTAACCAGGCCCATATAACTAATCTTAAAGACGACCCAGTTCAAATAGCTGCAGACGGAGCTGAAGGAGCCTTAAGAGGTTTTGGCGAAGAAGAAACTACAATGGGAATTGCAAGGTATGCTCCTTTTAATGCTTTAGCCCTATTAATTGGTGGTCAAGTTGGAAGAAGGGGTGTGTTAACCCAGTGTTCTGCAGAAGAGGCTACAGAACTTGAACTAGGAATGCGTGGTTTATCAACTTATGCAGAAACTATTTCTGTATATGGAACAGAATCAGCCTTCATAGATGGTGATGATACACCTTATTCTAAGGCATTTTTAAATTGTGCTTATGCATCAAGAGGAATAAAAACAAGATTTACTTCAGGCTCTGGAGCCGAGGTATTAATGGGTAACGCAGAGAAAAAATCTATGCTTTATCTAGAAGTAAGATGTTTATATATGACAAAGGGAGCTGGAGCTCAAGGAACACAAAACGGTTCTGTAAGTTGTGTAGGTATTCCTGCAGCTGTTCCATCAGGTATTAGAGAGATACTTGGAGAGAACCTAGTGGCATCCTTACTTGGCCTTGAATGTGCTTCATCTAATGACCAGACATTTACCCACTCTGACCTTAGAAGAAGTGCTAGAACTATGCTTCAATTTCTACCAGGTACTGACTTTATCTTCTCTGGTTATGCAGGAGAAGCAAACTATGATAACTTATTTGCAGGGTCTAACTTTGATGCAGAAGACTTTGATGATTACAATGTTCTTCAAAGAGACATGCAGGTTGATGGCGGTCTAAGACCAGTTAAGGAAGAAGATGTTATAAGGGTTAGGAGAAGGGCTGGAAAGGCAGTTCAAGCAGTGTTTAAATATCTAGGACTAGCTGAAATTACTGATGAGCAAGTTGAAGCAGCAACATATGGCCATGGAAGCCATGATACACCTAATAGGGATGTTGCAGCTGACCTAATATCAGCTAATGATATGATGAAGAGAGGAATTACAGGTGTTGATGTTGTAAGGGCCCTTGCTATGACAGGTTTCGAAGATGTGGCAGATTCTATATTAAACATGTTAAAACAAAGAATAACAGGTGATTACTTGCAAACATCAGCTATTTTAGATGAAGACTTTAGGGTAATTTCAGCAGTAAATCATCCTAATGACTATATGGGTCCTGGTACTGGTTATCGTGTAGAGGGTAAACGTTGGGAAGAGATTAAGAATATCCAAAACGTAATTGACCCCAATAACCTATAGGAGGAGTTAGCATGGAGATTGATAAAAAACTAATAGAAGAGATAGTTAGGGCTGTCATTGAAGAAGTTTCTCTAAATCAAGAACCTGGTAATCTTTCTAGTAAAAAGGAAGACTTAGGACAGATATCAGTAGGTAACTTTTTATCTGGAAAGAAGCCTGCTAGTAGAGGGACTAACCCAAAAGAAGTAGTTATAGGTGTTGGGCCTGCATTTAATACCCATATACATAAGACAATTAATGGTCTAGACTTAAGTGAGGTTTTAGATAATATTAAGGCAGGAATAGAAGAAGAGGGAATGATTCCAAGGGTAGTAAAGGTATTTAAGTCTTCTGACGTTGCCTTTATAGGTATAGAAGCAGCTAAGCTAAGTGGTTCAGGTATAGGAATTGGCTTACAGTCAAAAGGAACTGCCTTAATCCACCAAAGGGACCTTTACCCCCTTTCTAATCTAGAATTATTTCCACAGGCTCCCCTTCTTAACCTAGAAACCTATCGTGCCATTGGTAAAAATGCAGCAAGGTATGCTAAGGGGGAGAAAGTAACCCCGATTGAAGGGCGAAACGACCCAATGACTAGGCCAAAATACCAAGTAAAGGCAGCTGTTATGCATATTAAAGAAACAGAACTAGTAAATAGAAAACAAGTTACAATAGAATGGTAAAACTTATTATAGAAATGAGGGAACTAGTATGAGATACCCTTTAGGTGAGCGTGAAAAAGACTCAATTAGATCTAAAACTGGTAAAAGATTAGATGATATTAACTTAGAAGCAGTTATAAAAGGTAAGATAACTGCTGATGATATTAAGATTTCAAAGGAAACTCTTATAAAGCAAGCACAGGTTGCAAGGTCAGTAGACAATGTTCAGCTTGGTGAGAACTTTGAAAGGGCAGCTGAGTTAGTAGATGTACCAGATGATGTAATAATGACTATTTACAATAAACTAAGACCAAATCGTTCTACTAAACAAGAACTTTTAGATATAGCAGAGGAACTAAAGAGTAAATATAAGGCAGTTAAGTGTGCAAACTTAGTATTAGAAGCTGTAGATATATACGAGAAAAGGGGCGTTCTTCTTTGAAATTAATTGCAGGTGTTGATATTGGCAATTCAACTACAGAAGTATGTATTGGTTCTATACAAGATGATGGTAGTTTAAGATTTCTATCATCTTCTTGTTCTGTTACAACAGGAACCAAGGGTACATTGACTAATGTAGAAGGGATTATTACGGCATTAAAAGAAGCTGTAGGGCAAATAGACAAAAGAATAGAAGACCTAAGCCTAATTCGTATTAATGAAGCAACACCAGTGATTGGTGATACTGCAATGGAAACAATTACTGAGACAATTATTACGGAATCATCAATGATAGGTCATAATCCTAATACTCCAGCAGGGGCAGGCCAGGCAGTTGGTCTTACCCTAAATATACATAATCTTGATGACTATAGTAGAACAGGGAAAATAAAAAGCAACAATGACTATATTCTTGTGGTAGATAAAGAATATCCCTATAGTAAGATTGCTAAGATTATTAATAAATATTCTAGTAACTACAAGATTGTAGGCCTTATCTTGCAAGCTGATGAGGCAGTATTAGTAGAAAACCGTCTTGATAAGAAGATTCCTATTGTTGATGAAGTAAGGGGAGTAGATAGAATTCCTGAAGGAAAACTTGCAGCAATTGAAGTTGCCTACCCAGGAGAAACCATCCGAATGCTTTCTAATCCTTACGGACTAGCTACTCTTTTAAACTTAAACCCAGATGAAACAAGGGCTGTTACCCCTATAGCAAAAAGTTTAATAGGAAAAAGAAGTGCTGTTGTTATAAAAACTCCCTATGAAAATGTCAAAGAAAATGTATTACCTGCAGGTGAAATTTACATAGAATCTTTAGAAGGAAAAAACTATAAGGTTACTATAGATACTGGCGCAGAAAAGATTATGGAAATTGTAAGCCAGGTAGATAGTATCAAAGATATTCATGGACAAGAATGTACTAATGTTGGAAACATGTTTAGCCGTATAAAAAAAGGAATGGCAGAAGTTTCTGATGAAGATGAGATAATTAGGATATCTGACATTCTTGCAGTTGATACCCTGGCTCCTGTACCCATAGCAGGTGCAATATCTGGAGAAACAGGTATGGAAAAGGCTGTTGGTATTGCAGCCATGGTAAGGACTAAGATGCTTCCTATGGAGAGGATAGCAAGGGCCTTAAGGGAAAGGTTACGTATATACGTACAAGTGGCTGGAGTAGAGGCAGTAATGGCATCCATTGGAGCTCTTACAACTCCAGGTACAAGGCTGCCCCTAGCTATATTAGACCTAGGTGGTGGGTCTACAGATGCAGCCCTTATAGATAGTGATGGCCAGGTAAGGTCCATACATAAGGCTGGTGCTGGAGAAATGGTTACCATGCTTATCCAAACAGAACTAGGTTTATCTTCAAGGGCTACAGCAGATGAGATTAAGAAGTATCCCCTTGCAAAGGTAGAGAGCCTATATCATATGAGACTTGAAAACGGTGCCATGAAGTTCTTTGAGGAGCCAATTGACCCAAGATTATTTGGCCAGGTAGTCCTATTACATCCTGAAGGCCTAGTGAAAATAGATGAGGAAGACATTTCTCTAGAAAAAATAGTAAGCGTAAGAAGAGAAGCAAAGAAGAAGGTATTTGTTACTAATGCAATTAGGGCCTTAACTGAAATTGCACCAGACCATAACTTAAGAAACATACCTAATGTGGTTTTAGTTGGTGGTTCAGCCCTTGATTTTGAAGTGCCAGAGATGTTAATGGATGAACTTTCTAATTATAAGGTTGTATGTGGAAGAGGCAATATTAGAAGGCAAGAGGGTCCAAGGAATGCAGTTGCAACAGGCCTAGTAATGTCTTATGTGGGAGAGGGGTAAGTAAATGAGTAACAACCGACCTACAATACTAATATATACACTAAACGTAGATGATTACCTTATGGTAGAAGAGATGTGTGCTGGGATAGAAGAAGAAGGCCTCCTCTATGAAGTAAAGAGACACTACTTCGGGGTTCTAGAAGAACTTAGCTACAATGCAGCAAATGAATCTATATTAGGTTGTGGTATTGGAGTTGAGGGAGGAAGGGCTCTTATGTCATTAAGAAATATGGATAAGGGTGAATATGTTTTTTCTTTAGAAAACCCTAGCCTTTCCCAGTGTAGAAAGCTTGGTGCTAATGCAGCTAGGGCTGTAAAAAGAGTGGCTTTTCATGATTTAAGTGATTGATTATTAATATAGGATAATGTAATATTGACTTCTAATATTAATTATGAGGAGATAGTATGAGTATATATTCAAAAAAGGGCGATTATGGCCAGACTTCTTTATTAGACACCAAACAAGTTTCTAAATCAGATGATAGGATCAATCTTGTTGGAACTATAGATGAGTTAACTAGCCATTTGGGAATAGTTAAAGCATCCCATCCAAAGAGAGAAATTAGGGAAAGAATCACTAGGATTCAACAAGACTTGTATTTAATAATGGCCTCTGTTGCAGACCAGTATAATAGGCAATACAAGCTTAGTGAGGAAAAGGTAAGCCAGCTTGAAGTAGAAATTGACCATATGCAAACCCTTTATCCTAAAATAACTAAGTTTATCTTGCCAGGTGATAATACCCTATCTGCCCAAATTGATGTTGCTAGAACTGTTGCAAGAAGGGCAGAAAGAGTTATGGCCTTAGTAGCTAAAAAACATAATATTGACGGTAATGCAAGGAAGTTTATTAATCGTTTGTCTGATTATCTGTTTGTGGTAGCAAGATATACTGACTTTTTACTTAGTGGGGGTACTATGGAAGGAAGTAAGGCTTTAGATACAACTAATAGTCAGCTTACTAAAGAGGCCGATGATAAGGGAGAACAAGGTATGCAAGCTTCTGATAAAACAAGTAAAGATGATATTATCAATGAAGTTATTAATAGAATAGGTGTAAACAAGAATAAGATATGCTTAAGTTCAGCAAAAAAGCTGATTGAGAGGGTTGAAGAATATGCTAGGTCTAAGGGCCTAAATGCAGTTATTGCAGTATGTAACCCACAAGGTAACCCTGTTGCTGTTCATGTAATGGATGATGCCTTTATTGCAAGCTTTGATATAGCCTTAAATAAGGCCTATACCTCAGTGGCGGTAAAGATGTCAACAGAAAAGCTAGCAAAGCTAGCTGTACCTGGAGAAACCTTCTACGGTATTGACAAGTCCAATGATGGTAAAATTATTATCATAGGTGGTGGAGTGCCACTTGAAGTAGATGGGCAAATCATAGGAGGACTTGGTGTTAGTGGTGGTACTGCTAAAGAGGATAGTGATATAGCTAATTATGGCTTAAGTATAATTAAGGAAGTATTAGAGTAGTTTATGATAGACTCCATGTTTTACTAATTTAAATAGGGCTATGAATGTTTTCCATTGTGGAATCATTCATAGCCCCTTAATATTATCTAGTTTTTTAAATGCTATACTTGTAGTTATCTCTTAGATAATACATTTTCTTCGTATTCTACTATTTCGTTAAACCAAGCTTCTCCTACTGGAACATTGTTAGTCTTGCAGAAGTAATTCCATACGTCGCCAACAGGGTATAGTTTAAGTTCTTCTTGTAGAACCATTAGCTTAGTAAAGTTTCCTTCGTTTTGAAGCTTAGCAAGGTCTTCAAATGGTGTAAGAAGGGCACCTAGTAATGCTTTTTGCATATTTCTCATACCAATTACCCAAGCGGCAACACGGTTAATACTAGCATCAAAGAAGTCAAGTCCTATAAGAACTCGGTCGGTAGCCTTGTTTCTAACAATTTCATTTGCAATCTCTTTAGTTTCATCATCTAGGCGAACTACGTGGTCACTGTCCCAGCGAACTGGTCTAGTAACATGAAGAGCAACCTTATCATCAAATAGAAGCATAGTAGGAAGCTTGTCAGATACCATTTCAGTTGGATGATAGTGGCCATTATCCATTAAGGATAGGATTCCTCTAGATGCGGCATACTTCATAGTAAATTCTGCAGAACCAGCAGTATAGGACTCAAGACCAATACCAAAAACCTTAGACTCAAGGCTTACTAAGACCTTTTCTTTATCGTAATCAATTGATAGGATTTGGTCTAGGGAGTCAGCATAACGTTGTCTTGGAGATAGTCTATCTGCAGGTACATCCTTTAAACCGTCTGGAATCCAAATATTAAGTAGGCAGTGAGTATCTAGTTCATTAGCAAAGTACTCAGCTATACGTATACATGCCTTTCCGTGCTCTATCCAGAACTTCCTTATATCCTCATCTGAGCTAGTTAGGGTGTAGTTATCTGCTTTTGGATGGGAGAAGAAGGTTGGGTTAAAGTCAATACCAAGTCCTCTTTCTTTTGCGAATTCTACCCATTTAGCAAAGTGCTTTGGCTCTAACTTGTCACGGTCTACATATTCACCATCTTCAAAGATTGCATAGGATGCATGTAGGTTGATTCTGTGTTTGCCAGGTATTAAGCTTAGGGCCTTATCGATATCAGCCATTAACTCTTCTGGAGTTCTAGCCTTTCCAGAATAGTTACCAGTAGTTTGTATACCACCTGATAAAGGACCATCTTGGTCAAAACCTTTTACGTCATCTCCCTGCCAACAATGCATGGATAGGGATATATTTTTTAGCTTATCAATAGCAGCATCAGTATCAACACCGATTTTCTTATATAATTCTTTTGCCGATTCATATCTTTGTTCTAATGTCATAATATCTCTCCTTTATACCTTCTTTATATTAAATGATTTGTATATAGATTCTCTTGCTTCTTCTAAACTTTCAAATACGCTGTCTTTAAGCATTTGGGCAACAATATTACCTATTGCAGTAGCTTCACCAGGTCCTGCATGAACTTCCCTGTTAGTCGCCTGTGCAGTTAAATTGTTAAGGTAGTCTGCATTAGAACCACCACCAACAATATGGATACGGGAATATGTTCTACCAGTGATATTCTCAATCTCTTTAACTGTTTGGCCATAACTTTCTGCAAGACTTTGATAAATACAAGTTGATATCTCACCTACAGTTTCAGGTACTTGCTGGTTAGTTTTTCTGCAGTAGTCCTTGATGGCATCAATCATACTATCAGGAGATAGGAATGAAGAATCATTAACATCTACTCTTGATGGAAAATCAGTAGCTTCTTCAGCTAGGGAGGCTAGTTCGGGGAAAGAATATTCATTATTTAACTCTTTCCTAACTGACTGAATCATCCAAAGTCCCATAATATTCTTAAGGAAGCGGAACCTATATTCATAGCCACCTTCATTAGTTAGGTTGCTCTTCATACTTTCTTTAGTGGTAATTGGAATCCTAGATTCAATACCCATTAGGGACCAGGTACCAGAACTTATGTATATAAAGTCATCATCTACAGCAGGTACTGCCATTACTGCAGAAGCAGTATCATGGGTTGCTGGTAGCACTACCTGGCATGTAAAACCAACTTCTTTAGCAATTTCATCTTTAAAGTCACCAACCAAGGTTCCAGGAAGAGAAAGAGGTTTAAAGATATCTTTCTTATATCCTAACCTTTCTATAAGCTCAAAGTCCCAGTCCTTTTCATTTGCATTAACAAGGTTGGTTGATGTAGCATTGGTGTATTCAGACAGCTTCTTGCCTGTTAGTAAGAAGTTAAAATAATCTGGAAGCATTAAGAAATCAGTGGCTTCTTCTAAATGATCAGGATGGTTTTCCTTAATTGCCATAAGCTGATAAATAGTATTAAATATTTGCTTTTGTATTCCAGTTCTACTATAGAGCTCTTCTTCAGGTATGATACTATATACTTTTTCATCCATTCCATTAGTTCTATGGTCACGATATCCTACGGTATCTCCTAATATATTGTCTTCTTTATCAAGTAAAACAAAATCTACAGCCCATGTATCGATTCCCATGCTAACAGGAATCTTATTAAGTTTTTTGCACTCTTTTAGGCCATTAATAATTTCTGCAAAAAGTTTATCAGTATCCCAACACAAGTGGCCATTACGTTTTACAAGTTCATTGTTAAACCTGTAGACTTCTTCAAGTTTCATGGTTCCATTATCCATATAGCCAAGGATATGTCTCCCACTTGAAGCCCCAATATCAATGGCTAAGTAATATTTACTCAAATCCCTTGCTCCTTTCTATGTATTTAGAGTATATCTAAATAGTATTCTTATTAATTTTAAGTATAGCATAGTAAGATAAAAAAATAAGGACGTAATTTGAATAATTACCGTCCTTATTTGCAAGTATTATATTTTATTATACTAACTTTTGCCTGTCCCTAAATTCACTAGGAGTCATCTTGTAGCGCTTTTTAAATATTCTGTAGAAATAGCTTGTATTCTCATATCCTACCCTGTAAATAATATCATCTACAGTTAAGTTTGTAGTGGTTAGAAGATATACTGCCTGGTTAAGTCTTTTCTTTTGAACTAGGTCCTTAAAAGTTGAGCCAGTGTTTTCCTTGATTAATCTACTAAGATGATAAACTGACTGGTTTGTACTTTCTGCTATTTCTGTTAGGCTAATATTCTGATAGTTTTCTTCAATGCTTTGTAGAATCTTTAATACTTGATTTTGCTCGTATTGTTTGGGGCTGTTTGAGTCAAGCTTTTCGGTATAGTTTAGGAGTTGCAAGAAAAGAAGTCCCATAGTAACCTGATTCATATGTCTTTTATTTGCCTGCTTGTTTAAGATAGACCAAACAAGGTTCTCTATAAGATTTTGAACAGGAAGGACATCTGCAACCTTAAAATGCAGGTAATCGATTCTGCCAGAATCCTGTCTTAGGTTTCCTATAATAAAGTTTCTTAAGATATTTTCTTCATCTAGCATTGGAAAGACAGAATCAAAAAACTCAGGTAAGACAATAAAGTTTACAGCTATATCATCTAGGCCAGCTGGCATAATTTCTTGGTAGGCATTTTGATTTAAAAACAAGACATCTCCTGCTAATAATACAACCTCACTTGTATCATTAATTATGTGAGTTGTTTGGCCTGAGCACATATAAACGATTTCGATATAATTATGCCTATGCTTTGGAAAGTGGGCAAACCTAGTATGGGGACGAATATCTATTAGTTTCCCGCTATCAAGCATTTTCTTGCTATCTATAACAAAATCATTGTGGGCTGTATAAATATCCTTCTCTATTTTCTTGTTACCATCTAAGATTTTGGCTTCTTCTTCGGTTATTACCCTTAATTTATCTAGGAGTTCTTTTTGCATACTATACCTTCTTTTTAAGTATTTATATATATTATTACTTTAATAAATATCTGAGGATTTTGCAATAATTAGCAAGGTTTTAAACAGTTTATCTTATTGTATTAATAATAAACTATGTTGACAAAATATGATACAAAATATATTATAAATCCTTAAGTAAAGCTTTAAAATATAAGTGGATTTTATCTAACCTAAAAAGTTTTCATTTATAATTCATTACTACTAATTAGAAAGGGACTTAAATTGGCGGCTTATAAAGAAATAGAAAGAAGTATTATTACTAGATATAGGAAAAGCCTGTGGCGAAAGTTTACAAGGGCGATTAATGAATATGACTTAATCAAAGAAGGAGATAGGATTGCAGTTTGTATCTCTGGTGGAAAGGACTCCATGTTATTAGCAAAACTAATGCAAGAAATACATAGACATGGTCAAATCAAGTTTGATTTAGAATTTTTAGTTATGGATCCTGGATATAATGAAAAGAACCTAGAGAAAATAATTGAGAATTCTAAAATACTTAACATACCCATAAAGGTTTATAAGTCAGATATTTTTGAAATAGTTGATGAGATAGAAGATTCACCATGTTACCTTTGTGCGAGAATGAGAAGGGGTTATTTGTATAGTAAGGCCCAGGAACTTGGATGCAATAAAATAGCCCTTGGTCATCATTTTGACGATGTAATAGAAACAATATTACTTGGAATGCTATACGGTTCACAAATCCAAACAATGATGCCAAAACTTCGTAGTAAGAACTTTAAAGGAATGGAATTAATCCGTCCTATGTATCTGATTAAGGAAGAAGATATTATTAAATGGGCAAATTTTAACAACTTATCTTTTATAGATTGTGCATGTAAGGTAACAGATATAAAAAGTGGCAACGGTGGTTCAAAAAGGGATGAGATGAAAGCATTAGTTGCCCACCTAAGATCAATTGATGATAGTATAGATTTTCATATATTTAGAAGTGTTGAGAATGTTAATTTAGAAACAGTTATTAGATATAAAAAGGATGGCAAGGTCCATCACTTTTTGGATGAATATGATAAAATAGAAGAGGAGTAAACTAATAAAATGGAGCACGAGTTTACAAGAACAGCACTACTGCTTGGCCAAGAAGCTATTGACAAGATGGCAGAGTCTAGGGTAGCAGTATTTGGAGTTGGTGGTGTTGGTGGATATGTAGTAGAAGCCTTAATAAGAACAGGTTTAGGAGAAATAGACATAATTGATAATGATACAGTGGCCCTTTCAAATATCAACAGGCAAATTATAGCTACTAGTAAGACTATAGGTAGGGATAAGGTTGATGTTATGAAGGAGAGAATTCTAGAAATCAACCCTAATGTTAAGGTACACACCCACAAGTGTTTCTTCTTACCAGAAACTTCAGACACCTTTGATTTTTCAAAGTATGATTATGTTGTAGATGCAATTGATACTGTAACTGGGAAACTAGAGATAATTCAAAAGGCCTATAAGGCTAATGTTCCTGTGATAAGTGCTATGGGGGCTGGCAATAAGCTTGACCCAACTAGACTAGAAGTTGCAGATATTTATGAAACTAGCATATGTCCTTTAGCGAAGGTTATGAGAAGAGAGTTAAGGGCTAGGGGGATTAAGAATTTAAAGGTTGTTTATTCAAAGGAAACCCCTATAAAGCCTCTTCCAATGCCGGAACAAGACAATGTCAATGAGCAGGTGGAAGTTAATAAGGTAACCATAAAAAAGAGGGCAATACCTGGAAGTGTATCCTTTGTACCACCAGTAGCAGGCTTAATTATTGCTAGTGAAGTAATTAAGGACCTAATAAAATAAGTTTGTTACTAAGGCTAGTTATGAGGGCATAAAAGATAGGATGCTGTATCTAAATTTATAGGAAGGTGATAAATATGACTAATAATCTAAAAGAAAAAGCGAGGAAGCAATTAGTAGAAAACGGAAAGACATATGAGTATTATAGCCTTGCAAGCTTAAGAGATGAAGGATATGATATTGACCATTTACCATATTCCATTAAAGTTCTACTTGA
>JAAYRG010000020.1 GCA_012518885.1 Clostridiales bacterium
TATAAACTTATTAAGACGTGCTAAAGAACAAGGAGATTATTTAATTGTTGCACTCTCAACTAATGAGTTTAATGAAATAAAAGGGAAAAAATGCTATTTTTCATATGAGGAAAGAAAAAGGGTGCTAGAGGCAATACGATATGTTGACTTAGTTATACCTGAAAACACTTGGGAGCAAAAAACGGAAGATGTTTTAAAACATAATGTAGATGTTTTTGTAATAGGTGATGATTGGAAAGGTAAGTTTGATTTTCTGAAGGAATATTGTGAAGTCATATACCTTGAAAGGACACCAGAAATTTCAACCACGAAGATAAAAAATGAGTTAGGTATAAATGGGAATGATAAGTAAAGGTCTAGATATGCTACATCCCTTGCCCAGTCTGACTTCTAATGGTATAATATAAGAATTGGATTAATACTAGAAAGAGGGATGGCTTATGAGTAGTCAGAATTCTAATATGGGTACGGAAAATATATCAAAGCTAATGTTTCGGTTGGCACTGCCTTCTATCGCTGCTCAGCTTATTAATGTTTTATATAATATAGTAGATAGGATGTATGTTGGACGTATTCCGGATGTAGGTGCTGATGCATTAACAGGTTTAGGAGTTAGTTCTCCAATTCTTTTAATTGTATCGGCATTTAGTATGTTCATAAGTGGTGGGGCTGCACCCCTAGCTTCTATAGCCCTTGGAAAGGGTGATAAAGAAGAAAGTGACAAGATACTAGGGACTAGTGTATTCTTATTAACTATTATATCATTTATCTTGCCAATTATAATTTTTCTTAATTTAGAAGCCTTATTATATATGTTTGGTGCTAGTGATGTTACATATAGTTATGCAAATCAATACACTTCTATTTACTTATTAGGAACGATATTTGTCCAGTATGCATTGGGGCTAAACCTATTTATTTCTAGTCAGGGCCAGGCAAAGGTGGCAATGTTCTCGGTAGTTATTGGTGCTATTACAAATATTATTCTTGATCCTATTTTTATATTTGCTTTTGATATGGGTGTGGCCGGTGCAGCTATAGCAACGGTAATTTCTCAGGCTCTTAGTGCTACTTTTGTAGTTCGATTCCTAGTATCAGATAAGTCTATTTTTAGAATAAGAAAGGAATGCCTAAAAATAGATTGGAAGATTGCTAAGAAGTCTTTAGCACTTGGTATTACCCCTTTTAGTATGCAGATTACTGAGTCGGCTATTATGATTGTATTTAACAATAGTCTACTACAGTATGGTGGTGACATTTACGTAGGTACTATGACTATTTTGCAAAGTTTAATACAATTACTTGTGGTACCAGTTAGCGGCTTTACCCATGGGATACAGCCAATAATTAGTTATAACTACGGTGCACGTAATAGAGAAAGAGTTTTAAAGACCGTAAAATATACTGCAATTATTGCCTTAGCTACAACTTTTTCTTATTATATACTTGTATCTTCAGTACCAAGTATCTTTGCGAGTATTTTTACTACAGACACCCAGCTAATTGATTTAGTATCTAAAGTACTTCCTATATTTATGGCGGGAATATCCTTGTTCGGCATGCAAATGACTGCACAAACCTTCTTTCTTGGGACTGGACAAGCTGGTAAACCATTGTTTATAGCCTTATTAAGAAAAGTAATTATTTTGATACCTTTAGCATTAA
This sequence comes from Clostridiales bacterium, assembly GCA_012518885.1. Lineage (GTDB taxonomy): Bacteria > Bacillota > Clostridia > Lachnospirales > Lachnospiraceae > JAAYRG01. The sequence continues at coordinate 1,666 of JAAYRG010000020.1, forward strand.
TATTACCTAAGTTTTTCGGTGTAATGGGAGTTTTCTATTCAGAACCTATAGCAGACACTATTTCTGCAACAACATCAGGTATATTATTATATATGAGTGTAAAGAAGTTAAGAGATGATGAGTAAGTAAAAAACTGGTAACAGGGTAATTGTCTTGTTTTAGAAGTTTAAAAACAAGACAATTACCCTGTTACCAGTTTTTTGCTATCATATAACCTAAAAATAATAAAAATAACATAAAAAAATATACAATTTAACATAAATATGATATTATGTATCATGTGTTAATAAATTATCATGCCATAAATTAATTGTTTCTCAAATTAATTACCTAAAATATTATTGAGACTGAATAATATTAGTAGTACGCAATAATAAGTTTATAACAGATTTCGAATTTTCGATATGTTTAGTTATGCTTTTACGTAATAATTCCTCATCCGATGACAATAGTGCGTCAATAATATCTTTGTGTTCCAATACTCCTGCGACTATACGTTCATGGGATTGAAGATCGTAGACATAATTAACGAAGGTAAAAGGGTTAGTGTAGTTATATAGTTCAAGAAGCATTGGTATGCCAGTACCCTTGATATATAGTTCGTGGAACTCTTTATCGTAACTATAATGCTTGTAATAATCTTCAACTGAAGAACCTGCAGTTAGGCTCTTAGCAACAGCTAGATGTTCTTTAAAGTTCTGCTGTAGCTTATCAGCTAATGATTTGTTGATTTTAAAAGATTGAATAATATCTTCTATAAAGTATAGTTCCATCATTAATCTAAGATTAAAAGTGTCCATTGCAGTTTCTACACTCAGTGACTTGACACGCATTCCAATTTGCGGGTAATACTCAATAAGATTTTCGGATATTAAACGGTTTAGGGCAAGACGTACTGGTGTTTCGCTAACCTTGTACCTTTTACTTAGTTCAGTCATATTAATTTTTTCATTAGGGAGGAGTTTCCTCATAACTATGTCCTTACGGATTTGGTCATAAACTTTATCAACTAGTGTTTTTTTATTCTTAGTATTATTTTTCATATTACGCTCACCTTGTATTTTAATATGGTAAATATGAAATATTATAACATTAAATGATATTTATAACAATATTAAAGAAAATAGGTATTTAAATAAAGGTAAAGTTACTATTAATTATAGAGGAGATGTAATAAAAATGAACCGCAAGAAGATAGACAAGAATGTAAAAGAGACCTTGGCTGACTTTACTTATAAGAAGCTAA
>JAAYRG010000162.1 GCA_012518885.1 Clostridiales bacterium
CAAGTTTTTTTACCTACATCAAATCTTCAACACTAATATATCCTACAATCCCACAGGCCAGTCTTTTCCCTGCATTACCAGCAGGTTGACTTCTATAATCATCAGGGTTTTGATGTATTATCACGGAATTCCCAATAACTTCTTCTGGCATAAACTTATTAGTATAGAATGATATACTTGCATAACCATCATTAGAGAAGATAACTGGGAAATCTCCCTACATTTTACCCATATGTATATTAGTTTTAGGATTTAAGCCACCATAAAAAAGAAAGCCAGGCCGTAGAGTAGTGCAAACCCTGGTAAGCCCAAAACTCCGATAACTAAAGCTGTCAATGCGTTAAGACCCACTGATAAATCTAATCCAAAACTCATTAACAAGGTATTAAATATGTAAATAGCAAGTAATCCTGCTACAATACGTAGTGCAAAATTAACCAGTAAATCAAATCTTTGCTTTATTATACTAATTACAAGTAATACTGTAGAAATGACTATTATTATAATTAGTGTTTTACTTTCTAAGTTCTGCTCCATCTATCTAATCCTCCTAACACTACTAAAAAACCTATATTTTCTAACTAATGTAGTATATTCTTATAATTCCAAGACTATACTAATAATATAACAACTAATCCTTTCATCGTGAAAAGTAGGTAGAAGGAGAATGGTATATGAAAATTTTTTCAAAAAAAAAGGAAACCGAATATGGTTCACTAATTTCTGATATTGAAAAAACTAAAATAGCCATTGAAAGTGCATATTCCAATTTTGAGAATGTTTCCGATCCTGATTTGATTGATTGCTATATTTATGAACTTAAGGCTATGCAACAAAGATATAAATTTTTATTAAAGCAAGTAAAGGAACTAGATAAAAAACAAACAGAAATTAATAATCAAATTAACTGCCAATAATAATATGCCTAATAATCATGAAAGGTTGTTAAATAATTAAGACCACTAAAAGCACCTATTTAAAGGATTGCTAAAAGATTGCAGTCCTTTATTTGTCTTTAGTGGTCTTATATTATAATTGTTTTATATTGTGTAACCCCTGTTTCTATTATCAGGATCAACACTTAACTCATTTAAGCTGTTTTTACCATAAGTCAAACCTGCATATATTGTCTGTGTATTTTTCATAACAGAACCAGACTTATCTTCATCTTTGATACCTTCAAAGCCTGATTTTATTTTAATTAATATTGGAATAGAATTTTTTAAGGCCTTAGGGTCTAACTTAAATATTGACCTATTAATATTATCATTAATGTATAAGTATAGACTTAAAAGATCATATGATATCTTATATTCAAAATTTAAAGAGCCTATCTTATGGGCTAAAAATTGCTGGGCTTTTTTTAAGGAACTAACAAATAGGTCCATATCTCCATCTTGGTAGTTTTCTACTGCCTCTTCAAGTTTACTGATAATTAATTCATAAGTAATTATGACTAGGTCTACTTTAGATGCCTGGCTAATCCTTGCAGTATATTCCTGTAATAATTTTTGATCCAAACTAGTCATTCCTTTCAATTAATTAACCTTGTAATAAGGTTAGAATAGTCTGTGGCCTCTCATTTGCCTGAGCTAGGATTGCAGTATTAGCTTGACTTAATACATTCTTAGAGGTATATTCAGACATCTCTGCTGCCATATCAACATCAGCAATTCTTGATAATGCCTCAGTCATATTTAAGGAAGTTGTATCTAGGTTATTAATAGATTGCTCTAGTCTGTTTTGATAAGCCCCAAGTCTTGTTCTTACATCAGTAACCATAGTAACTGCATTATCAATTAATTTGATTGCTTCTTGTGCTCCATCACTTGTAGATAAATCAATATTTGCAATCTCTAGGGTCCTTGGACTAATTTCAGGAATCCTAATACTTATGTCTTGATGTTCATTGGCACCTATTTGTAGTTTCATTGGTCCTGCATCAAGAACAGATATCTTAATAGTATCATTTGGAAGCTCTTTTGGATTAGTATCTATTCTAATTTTAAAACTCTTATCATCTGTTATTGTAATTTTACTTCCTTCAACTATATATCTTGCATCCTCTGGAAATCCTTCAAGTAACTCTACATTTGTTATTTCTGTAGTATCTCCAACTTGTGAACTAATAATCTCAATTTCATAGTCTTTAGCTGATACTCCTTCTGTAATCGAAAGTACATTGACCTTAGTATCGTTAACATATATTTTATTATCTATATCTCCATTTAGCAGACTTTTTGTGTTAAATTCTGTCGTATCTGAAATCCTTTGAATTTCTTCCTTTAGCTGAACAATTTCGTTGTTTATTGTCGCCCTATCATCATCTGTATTAGTCCCATTAGCTGCTTGTACTGCAAGTTCCCTCATTCTCGTTAGTATTGCCCCAATCTCACTAAGGGCACCTTCAGCAGTTTGAATTACAGATATTCCATTTGCTGCATTGTTAGATGCCTGATTAACACCACCAATTTGTGTTCTCATTTTGTGGGTGATTGCCATACCTGCTGCATTGTCTGCTGCATGATTAATTTTTAATCCTGATGATAATTTTTCTAAACTTTTGCTCAGATGATTATTATTCTTTCTTAATAAACTATTGGCTTTAAGAGCTGGTATATTATTATTTATTCTCATCGTTTCTTCATTCCTTTACTATCTATACTATAGTTATTCTACTTCTTTTTCCAATTCCCTAATGTAAATTAGAACTTCCTTACTTAGTTCATATAGGAGATTAGTTTGAACAAGGCTATTATTTTCATTACTATCTTCAATACTATCTGCCTTATCCTCTAGGTCTTCACCTTCCTGAATGTTAGTCTTAAGCTTTAACATAGTAAGATTAGTTTGTGGGTTTAAATTATCTAGTCTTCCTAGGCTACTTGAGTCTTTTTCTAAAGAGTAATAAATATACTTGCACTCCAATCCCTTCCTGCTAATCCTTTGTAATAACTCTTCCTTATTAGCCTTAAAGTTATTTAGACTTTCTATATTATCACAAGTGATGAGGCCTGATAATTCTTCATTTTTTACCTGAAATTGCATTGTGACATATCCTAGCCTACTAGAAGGGACATTAACTGTTACCTTACCTTTTTCTTCACTACTTCTTAATATTGTTAAATTAACATTTGTAACAGTTTCGCCTGTAGCTATTGGGACTTGATAATGTTCCCTTTCTGACAAGCTTTTTATGTATGATATTGTTTTTGATAAGCTTCCTAAGCTTCTTGCGTCTTTTGAGCTTATTACTTTATGCTCTAGTAGGAACCTTAATCTGTCTTTAATACTTGCTTCTATAGTTTCATAACTAGCCTTTACTTCCTCACTAGAGTTAAAACTACTTATTAACTTATTGGAAATATAATCAACATCCATTCTTTCATTACTATTTAAATCACTATAATAGCTATCAATTATCTTTTTCCATTCAGTATAAAAATTACCCTCTCCTGTAAGTTCTTTTAATGCTATTTCTATATTACTTAGGGTAATTGGCATTTCTATACTTTCTAAGTATTTAATAACCTTATTATTATAACTTGAGTTCTTCTCTATTTCTTCAAGTCTTGACCTATAATATTGATATTCAAGGTCCTTATCATTAGGAATATTATCCAGTCTTTCACTTAAATCTTCAAGAGGCATATTATCAATATCACTCTCATCTAACTGATAAAGCTTCTCAGGTGAAATACTATCATAGATTTTATTAATATACCCTTCGTTTATCTGCATATCTATCTTTTGGTCTTTGACTAAGTAGTCTTCTAACATACCAAAATCTTTGTCTAGTTTAAAATCAACCTGTCCCTTATTTATTGTCCTAATTGCAGTTAACAGGTTCTTAAGAGAGACTTCCTCACTAGCCTTTATAACAGCACCAAGGGCTGCTTCTCCATTTTTATAAAGTTGGTTAATTAACCTATATATACCAATGTATGCCTCTTTGTCCTCCTGTGAAATCTCATTATTTTTCTCAAGCTTCCAAAGATACTTACTAAACTTTTCTTCTTGTATTTCATCACTACTAATTAAGTCTTCTTTAATTTGCCTGTTTAAGTCTTCAATTGGCATATCTAAAGGATTTATACCCCTCTTAATAAAACTTGCAACAAGATGGGGATTAATACTTTTTAACATATAATTAACCTGACTATCATATAGCTTAATATTATTAATATTTTCAATGTTAATTTCTAGCTCATTATATCCGAGTATTCTTACTGCTCTTTTATTTCCTTCTGTTTTTTCTAAATTCAATTCTTCTAAAATATCTTCAATATTCTCAAAAGCCTTCTCTATACGGTCACCATAGTACCTATCAGGTCTTGTCATTAACTTTTCATAAGACTTATTAGCTAGGTCATAATTAGTAATATGCTTGTTACCTTCTTCTAGCAAACTCTTAGCAGTCTGACTGCTACTTCTAGTGAGCGTGCTAGCTAGTACTGATGCTGGCATATCTTTTAATAGATTAAAACCATTAACAGCACCTTTTACTGCAGACAGGTTCTTTTCATTAACACTCAAATTAGTTTCTTTCAAAAGATTATTATAATAGTTATCTTCTATATTTCTTAGTCCTTCTACTATACTACTAAGTTTATCTGTCTCTAAATTAAAACCATTCTTTATAAGTTGCTTACCTGATTCAAGGGTTAACTTTAACCTTATCTCTTCAAGATTTCTTCTAAGAGTAATTGTACTAATGTTTATATTATTATAAGAGTCTAATACTTGATTTAACTCTGCACTTCCCTTTTCAAATCTCTCAACTGCCGACTTTATTTCACGCAAACTTAAATCAAGTTCTTTGATATTAATTATCTTTTTTTCTTCGTCATCTTCAATATTATTTTGTCCAATCTCATTATAGTCATTTAAAAAGTTAGGACTTCTTTCTAAATATTCAAGGTAGGTTGAATCAATCCCTTTAAATTCCTCAATTATTTTATTTAAATTATCATAAATCACTACTGATAAGTCTGTATCTTCAAGCCTTATGCCTGAATCTAAACTATCAACTAATCTATCAAGTACTTTTTCTAAGTCCATTTCTTCTTTTATTAACTTAATATCTTTTAACATCCAAAGGTTTTCTTCTGTTAAAGGTATATCCTCTTTTATTAGCCAAGCAGCATTATTTAAATTATCTTCACTTACTTCAAGATTAGCTTTTACTATCCTAGACTTAACTTGATCTAATATCTCCTCTGGTATCTTATTGTAAGTCTCACTTGTATTATTTAGAAGTTCTTCATTAGGGCTAGATATAAAACTTGCCTTATATAGGTTATTTATTGTAAATGACATACTATTATTTAATAAATAACCTACCCCACTATCAGAGATATTAGGTATAACAACAGCCATTTCAAGTGCATTAGAAATCCTCTCAATGTTTTCTTTTGTTATATCAAGTCCCATATTCTCAAGTTTTTTTATTATTTGCTTTTCAACTTTAGTTCCACCCTTGGTATCACGAACAGCTTCCAATTTTCTTTTATGTGATTCTACTTGTTTTTCAAGGTCTTCCCTTCTCTTTACCTTGTTCTCTTTTATTCTTTCTATAGCACTTTCAAGCTGACTTATCTCATAATCTTCAAAGGGAACCCCCTCTTCAAATAAAAACTCTAAGTCCTCTTCACTTAGTTTGTTGATTATACCTTCCCACTTTGATAAGGTATTACTATCTAAAGAATTATCATACTCTCTTGCCCTATCAGACTCACTTAAGTCATTTGGCGAGTATAAGAGTTCCTTGTTATTAAAGGGGATATTAAATAACTTCTGTTTAATAATTTCTTTTATATTGGCCTGTTGAATTAACTGCTTATAACTATTCTCGGTATTTAGTTTTTTATTATTAATATTAGTCGTTTCTATGTTATTGGTAACTATAGCCTTTGTATTCATAATTATAGGGGAGTTTATAATTAAAAGTTTCTAATAATCTACTACTCCCTTACACCACCCTTTATTTCGTTTATATCATACAAGTACATAAACATTCTTATCTGTATTATATTTCGACCATTTGCTTAAAAATATTAGGTGTCATCATTTTCTTAGACAAAAAATAAGGCTAGGTCAATATATATTAACAATATATACTGATCTAGCCTTATTATATGAAAGTTTTACTCTCACATCCCCTGTATTCTCTTTCGAGAAACCTTCTCCTACCAAGTGAATATAATATTACCACTTTTTGTTATATTTGTCAACTTGAATAAGTTATTTAATAATTATATTGTTGTTATTGTAGCAATTGTAGTAATTATAATTCAAAGAAACCCTTTAACATGTTTTCTAAGTGCAATTGGTCCTTAACTCCCATCATTTCTCTAGCAGAATGCATAGCTAATAAAGGAATTCCTAAATCAACAGTCTTCATTGGTAGCCATGATGATATTATTGGACCTAGGGTTCCACCACCACCTACATCTGAACGATTTACAAACTTTTGATACTCTACACCTGATTTTTCACAAATCTGCTGCACTATTGCTACTGCTTCTGTATCAAATGTATACCTTTGATTACTATCTATTTTTATAACAACACCTTCATTTAACTTAGTTTGGTTTGTTGGATCAAACTTGTCTGACCTATTTGGATGTAGGCCATGAGCCACATCAACAGATATTAATAAACTGTCTGCAGCCATATCAAACAGCCTATCTCCCTCTTTAGCATCAAGTCCCCTAAATACCTTTTTTAATAAAAGGTTAAGTACTGCTGAATCTGCACCCTGTTTACTTCTGCTTCCAATTTCTTCATTGTCATATAGGGCAATTAGGTTAATTCCTTCTCTTCTTCTACCGTTTATTACTGCCTTTAATAAGGCTAAAACTGATGTTAGGTTATCTAACCTAGGTCCAGATATAAATTCCTTGTCTAATCCAATCTCTAGGCCTTCTTCTGCATTATAAACATATATATCGTAGTCTAATATATCCTTAGCATCTATGCCTAATTGTTTAGCAACATAATTCTTAAAGAAGTTGTCTTTATCTAAGCCTTCCTTTTCCATTGAAAATAAAGGAATAGTATCAATTTGTCTGTTTAATTCAACACCCTTATTTACTTCCCTATTAATATGTATTGGCAAATTAGGAATAGTAATTACCGGTTCTTTAACATCAAAGTACATCATATTTGGTTTAAATGGATCTTCACTTTTGGTTGCAACCCTACCAGCTATAGATAGGGGCCTGTCCATCCAAGTATTTAGTATTGGTCCACCATAAACCTCTGTATTAAGCTTTAAATATCCATTTGACGCCATTTCAGCATTAGGCTTTACCCTAAAACCAGGAGTATCAGTATGGGCTGCTCCTATTCTAATATTTTGACCTGGCATCCAATCCTCACCAACTCTAAAGGCAAATAAAGAAGTTGGATATGGCGCAACATAATAAGCCTCTCCAGGCTTTAATTCCCACTCATCTCTTACATCTAGTTCTATAAACCCATTATTAAGAAGTAACTTCTTACCTTCCTCTACTGTATGATAAGGAGTTGTTGCTTTACTTATAAAATCTATTAATTCTTTAGCTATATTATTATTCATTGGTTAGCCTCCTATTTTTATACTTAAGTAATAAAGCCTATTATAATACAAATCATTATAAAAGAGAAATTTCTTATTACCTTAATTACCTTATATACAACATTATATTATAATCTTGACATATAAGACAATAACCATTAAGGTAAAGTCAGTTGACTATATTATAAACTATAAAAAGGATGTTTTACAATTGGATGAATTACTATTTAATGAAAGCTGTGAACAAGTTATTGGTTCAGCCTTATTACGGGATGGTGTTATAGGTAATTCCTCTACCATAGGAACCCTTCGTGAAAAAACAGTCCATGCTGTTGTAAAAAAATATATCGAACCAGACTCTTCTAATCATGAAATAAAAATTGGACAGTATCATGCTGATATTGTAAATGATAAAGGAATCTTTGAAGTTCAAACAGGAAGTTTTAATAATCTTAGAAAAAAGCTAAGCTCCATGCTTGACTTACAACCTATTACAATAGTTTACCCCATTCCCCATATTAAGATGATATATTGGATTGATAAGGATACCGGAGAAATTAGTAAACCACGTAAATCAACAAAGACAGGAAGTCCTTATTTTATATTTCGGGAATTATATAAGATAAAGCCCTATCTAAATCATTCTAACATAAAGTTTCATATTATTCTTATGAATGTGGATGAATATAGGTTGCTAGATGGCTGGAGTAAGGATAAAAAAAGTGGAGCAACTAAGTGTGATAGGATTCCTACTAAACTAATAAGTGAGATGAAAATAGAATCTCTAAAAGACTATGATATCTTTATACCAGATAAACTTATAGAACCTTTCACAGTAAAGGATTTCAAACTTGCAACTAAAACATGTATTAGAGACGCCCAAGCTACAGTACATATTTTACACTATCTTGGTCTTATAGACAGAATAGGTAAAAAGGGGAGGGCCTACTTGTATTCAAGGAAGTAAATTATAGCCACTTAAATTTGTTATCAGCTCTAAAAACTTACATCAAACTTAAGTGGCTAATATCTGTCAATAATATATCTTGTCTCTATATCCAGCTAGCAATAGGTCAACCATTCTTCCATAGCTCTTAACCCCATCCTTCTGATTGTTGACCTTTAAGTATGTATCATTCATTTTATTAGAAACAGTACTTATTACTGTATCTTCAAACTGACTCCAATAGACAGACTTGTTTTTTAAATCTGCAAACATGCCTTCACTAAAAATTTCTCTGCTTTGTGAATATAGAACTTTATCTTCTTTATATAGTGCATTTCCTGCTATTGATAAGGCTAACATAGTTCCACTATACCTAAAAACTAAATCATCAGAATAATTACATGCCAAAAATGCGATGTAGTTAGCCTCATCCTCCCTCATAAATCCTCTTTGGTGTGCTATCTCATGGGCCATTGTCGCTGGTATTGTATAATCTGGGACATGAATATTTACATTAGCTTCAAGGGTAAAGGGCCAAAATATACCTGTTATTTCCATTCTAGACATGAATTTTGATGCTATTACTGGCTTTGGCCTACCATACCTGCCTTCAAAAACAGGATAATTTATAGACAAATTATCAAAGGCCTTACTTGCCATCTTAGTCAGGTCATCCCAGCTAGTTTCATTAAATTCTATAATACCATCATCATTAATATCCTTTCCAGCTAATTCAATCTCATTCCTTATTTCATATGCCTTTCTTGCTAAGTATATATTTAGTTCATAAAGTTCATCTATACTTGACTCCTTAACTGACATATTATTAATCTTTGAAAATGGATACCTATAATAATTAGTTCCCGCTAAAATAACAAATAAGAAAAATATAACACTTAATGTACAAGTAAAGTTAATAAGGTATATAATTATAGTTTCTTTTATACTTTTCCTATCTTTAAATAATAACCTTATTATATGTATTAAAAATACAATAAATATTATAATAAATGTATATATTGAAAATTCCATTATAGATATTGGTATCAATCCAGTTATATTACTAAGTACTTGGGATAGAAATTTATATATGCCACGGGCTAAAACATACTCAGCTATCCAGCTGTTACCCCTTGCTAGTACAATCATTAAAAGAGAGATTGGAATTAATATTAAGGTTAATAATCGTCTTCTGTATACTTGCATCTTTACTCCGTTTCTATAATTTTTATCTTGTATTTAATTTTATCATTTTAAGATGATATCATCAATTATTATTTTAAATTACTAATATTTTCTATGTTTTTTCTTGAAATATGGTTATTTTTAATATATATATTGGGGGTTTGTATAATAAATATAATTCAAATCTTGTCTTAAAACTAAGTTATGCTATAATATTATTAGTTATTTTAATCATAAATTAAAATGATTCTAATTGGTTTATACCAAAATAATATAAGTGAAAGTGTCACAGATTGGAGTATGTCATGAGCGATAATAGGCAAACAGAATTAACAAATGAAACTATTGAACAAAACTTAGATGCTGAAACTATTCAAGATAATGAATTAGTTGCAGATTCTAACGAAAACACTAAGGAGGTTGCAGATAATCCAGTTGAAGCTACTAATAATGAAGATGTTCCTTCAATGGAAGACTTCAAGGACCAAATCGAGCAATCCTTCCACAAGTTTAATGTTGGGGATATTGTTAAGTGCTCAGTAGTTGGTGTATCAGATACTGAAGTAATAGTAGATCTTGGTTCATATGCAGAGGGACTTATTAAGGTTGCTGATTATAGTAGCATTCCTAATTTCTCTTTAAAAGATAATGTAACTGTAGGGGAAGAAATCCACGCTAAAATTATCAAAGACGATGACGGTGAAGGAAATATCTTATTATCTAAAAAACAAGCTGACTTTGTACTAGCTTGGGAAAAGTTACAAGAGTATCTTGATAATGGTGATATTCTTAATGTTAAGATTGCCCAATCAGTTAAAGGTGGAGTTTTAACATATGTTGAAGGAATTCGTGGATTTATTCCAGCATCACAACTATCCGTTAGCTATGTTGAAAATTTAGATGAATGGGTAGGTAAGGAAGTTGAAGCTGTTGTAATTACAGTTGATGAAAATGAAAACAGATTAGTTCTATCTAGTAAACAAGTTGAACTGGATAAAATTAATAAAGAAAAGCAAGAAATGCTTGAAGGCCTTGAAGAAGGATTAACCTTAAAAGGAGTTGTAGATAATATCGTTCCATATGGTGCCTTTGTAAAACTTGAGAACAACTTATCAGGTTTAGTTCATATATCTCAACTTTCTGATAAATTTATTAAGTCACCTAATGAAGTTGTTAAAGAAGGCCAAGAAGTTACTGTAAGAGTTATAAGTGTTAAGGATGGTAAAATCAATTTAACTATGAAGTCTCTTGAAGATGCTACTAAAGAAGAAGTTGTTACTAGTAAGCCTTCTAATAGACCTAGTGGTAGACCAAGCAATAGACAAAGGGCTAAATCAAATGTCCAAAATAGTAAACCTTTAGACTTTACTTCTGATCAAGAAGCTACAACAAGTCTTGCTGATTTATTAAAGAACTTAGATATAGAGTAATTAATTTTATATAATAACTTATAAAACCACATTTAAGGGTAGTTTTTATGCAAATTACTTAACCCTTAAATGTGGTTTTGTTATTATTATAATACGATATTCTAATCTTTATTCTTAATGTATGTCTAGACTTGGCCTGTATTTAATTTAAAGAAATTCAGTAAATTCATATCAATTTTATCATTATTCTTTTTCTTATTATTTGCCTTTACTTTTTTACTGGTTGTCTCTTTATCTTTAGTCTTATTAAAGGCAAATCCCTTTTCTTGCTTATTCTTGTTATTATCAACTTCATCAACTACATTATAATCTTCTAATAAAAATGAATCTCCCATATAATTAATATCTATACTCTCATTATCTTCTTCATAAATATGACCAAAGGATTCTATCATTCTTGGTTCTACATCTAGTATTCTTTCAGTTTCATGTGAGTCCTGAATCTTATAATTCATTACTTCATCGTTGATTGATAACATCTTATCATCCAAAAGAGATATTATGTTAGCACATTCCTTTAGTTCCTCCCTAATATGCATGGGGGCATTCCCTTCAAACTTATAATATATTTTATGTTCTAGGCTTGCCCAGTAATCCATAGCTATTGTTCTTATTTGGATTTCTACCTTGGTATCTATAACCTTGTCTGTAAGATATATAGGCACCGCTACAATCATATGATATGATGAATATCCATTCTCCTTAGGATTAGTTACATAATCCTTAATCTTTAAAACTTTAACGTCATTTTGTCTAGATATAGCTTCAGCAATATTAAAAATATCTGTTTTAAAAGAACATATTATACGTATTCCTGCTATATCGTTTATGTACTTTACAATATTTTCTATGGTAAACTCTTTACCATTGTGATGTAGCTTCTTAGCTATACTTTGTGGCGTTTTTATTCGAGATGTAACGTGTTCTATAGGATTATATTTATTGTGTAGTTTAAATTCATTATTCAATATCTCTATTTTTGTTTCTATCTCTTTCAATGCAGAATCATATAAGAACATAACCTTCTTAAATTCTTTTAAATCGCTATACTGTTTTGGTAAATTCATAATGTCCTCCTTGAATACAATTACTTATAACCCATAAAATAGGTCTAACTATCTTCGAGTTATCAACTTATTGTAATCAAATAATCTAGGATAAGTAATTTATTATAATTGTTATTATACTATTAATCTCTTGTTAACTTTTACTAATTGCAAGAGATTCTATCCTAACAATCTAGATTATATCACTAAATTATGAACATTCTTTGAATATTTAGCGATTTATAAAATCTTAATATTATTTATTTTTGCCTTATTATATAAACCTTACTTTAATATAAAAAACCCTTATAAATTATATATAAATATAATCTATAAGAGTTTTTATTAAAATATTATAATATTAATAATTAAAGTACAGACTTAACTGTTGCAACTACATTCTCAGTAGTAAATCCAAATAATTCAAATAAATCATTAGCTGGACCAGATGCACCAAAGGTTCTCATACTAATTGATGCCCCATCTAGACCTACATATTTGCCCCATCCAAAGTCTGAAGCAGCTTCAACAGAAACTCTTGCTCTAACATTCTTTGGTAGAACTTTTTCTTTATATTCTTCGGATTGTTGCTCAAATATGTCCATAGATGGCATACTTACTACTCTTACATCGATAGCTTCTTTTTCTAGTTCAGCCTTTGCATTTAATGCTAATTGAACTTCTGATCCACTTGCAATAATTATAGCATCTGGAATATCTTTCTTAGAATCTTCTATAATATATCCACCCTTTAGTGCTTCCTTGCTTGAACCTTCTAATTGTGGTAGATTCTGACGACTTAGAACAAGGGCTGTAGGAGTATTCTTTGAGGTAATTGCATAATACCATCCAGCGATTGTTTCAGTAGCATCTGCTGGTCTAAATACTGTAAAGTTAGGCATTGAACGAAGCATAGCTAGTTGCTCTATTGGCTCATGTGTTGGTCCGTCTTCTCCAACTCCAATACTATCGTGGGTAAACACGTAAGTAACAGGTAAGCCCATTAATGAAGCAAGCCTTGCCATTGGTTTAGTGTAATCACTAAATACAAAGAAAGTTGAAACAAAAGGTCTTAAACCACCATGTAGTGCTATACCATTACCAATACCAGCCATCGCAAGTTCCCTAACACCAAATGCGATATTTCTTCCCTTGTAGCTTCCCTTTCTAAGGTCTCCTTCGTCTGACATATAGGTTTTTGTTGATGGAGATAAATCCGCAGATCCACCTACTAGAGATGGAACATAATTCTTTAATCTATTTATAATTTTTCCAGAAATACTTCTTGTAGCTTCTGGCTTATCTGAATAAGTCCAAAATTCCTCATTATCTATAAGATCATCAGCTATATTCTCATCATGGTACTTATCCCATAACTCTTTCATTTCTGGATATTTTTCACAATATTCAGTAAATAATTTGTTCCATTCTTCTTCTTTCTTAGCGTTATCTACTACTAAAGACTTGTAGTATTCGTATACTTCTTCTGGCACATCAAACTCTTCCATAGAAGGCCAATTAAGATTCTTTCTTAATTGCTCTACATTTTCTTTTCCTAAAGGTTCACCATGAGAACTCGCAAGTCCTTCTTTTGGAGACCCATATCCTATCTTAGTCTTTATAGTGATTAAAGATGGTTTATTCTTTTCTTCCTTAGCTAATTCAATTGCTTTACCAATTGCTCTAAGGTCATTACCATCTTCAACTGTTATAGTTTGGAACCCATAAGCTTCAAAACGTTTTTGAACATTCTCTGTAAATGCTATATCTGTATCACCTTCAATAGTGATATTATTTGAATCATATATTATTATTAACTTACCTAGTCCTAAAGTTCCAGCTAGGGAAAAAGCTTCTGATGTAATTCCTTCCATCATACATCCATCGCCACCAATAGCAAATGTATAATGGTCTACTATATTATATCCATCCTTATTGAAAACTTCTGCTAAATGTGCTTCAGCTATAGCCATACCAACTGCATTAGACATACCAGCTCCAAGGGGACCTGTTGTTGCTTCAACACCTGCTGTATGTCCATATTCTGGATGACCTGGAGTTAAAGAATTAGTCTGTCTAAATTGCTTCAGGTCTTCTATCGATAAATCCCCATAACCAAATAGATGTAAAAGTGAATATAACATTGCTGAACCATGGCCTGCTGATAGAACAAATCTATCTCTATCTACCCAATTTGGATTAGCTGGGTTATGTTTTAAATGATTTGCAAATAATTCGTAAGCCATTGGTGCTACACCAAGAGGTAAACCTGGATGGCCTGAGTTAGCCTTTTGTACTTGGTCAGCTGATAATACACGTATTGCATTAACTGCTAATTGCTCAATATTATTCATAGAAACCTCCCATAAATATATTAATATTATTTTTTGTTTTATTATTACCCTACATTAAAAGATAACTGTTATAACTTAAACTCTGTTTATTATATCACATTTTCTGTAAGATTTATATATATAATTATTTATTATCTAGTTTGCTAAATTTATCTAAATTAACATATTATATATAATTTATAAAAAATAAAAGGTTCTATATGATGTTAGTATAATATTGTAGACACGATTTTCCGAATACTATAAAATATAGAAAAGGAAGGAAGTGTCTAGAATGTCAAAAAGATATACTGAAGAATATAAAAATACCATTGTAGAGCTTTACAA
>JAAYRG010000163.1 GCA_012518885.1 Clostridiales bacterium
CGCCCCCTGTACTAATTGATAATGCCAGTGTAAAAGAAATACCCATAGCACAGATAAGAATAAACAAAGGTGTGTCTAGCGGGGTGATTATAGACGAAAGAGTGCCGATTTCGTCATTAAAGGATTTAGGCATACGGGTATTTGGCGGTACTACCGAAAATCCCACTATTAGACCGGGTGACATATGGCTAAGGGAAGTGGATTAAATGGTTATTAATATTATAGATAGGGATTTTAATTATCTGGGGCAAATAGACCAATACAGCAGCTTTATAATGACTAAAAAATGGCATGGGGTAGGCGGCTTTGAATTGCATCTTCATGAAAGTAGCCCTTATGCAGATAAGTTGGTCAAGGAAAATATAATATTCACAAGGGAAGACAAGGCCTATGTAATCCTTTATAGGGAAATATCATCAGTAGATGGCAAGATGGTAGTCAAAGGTAAGGAACTTAAATCCTACCTTGCAAGGTGGCTTGTATTCCCACCACAGGGGCTAGCCTATTACAGGCTTAATGACAATGTGGAAACCATAATGAAATCCTATGTAGCAGCTACCCTGGCTAGAAAGGGGATAGAAAACATTGTAGTAGCAGATGACTTGAGCAGGGGCGAAAAAACTGTATATCAAAGCAGGTACAAAAACCTTGCGAACGAATTAGAAAAACTATCCCTGGCAAGCAACCTAGGCTGGGATGTTAGGTTAGATTTAGATAACAAGCAGTTTATATTTGATGTGATAGAAGGTAGGGACATTACAGCAGACCAAGACATATTGCCCCCTGCAATATTCTCCATTGATTATGACAATATTTCAGAACAAGAGTTAATTGAAAGTAGGATGGATTATGCTAATACTGCAATAGTAGCAGGACAAGGTGAAGGAGCAGATAGAGAAATAACTATTGTAAGCGATGCAGATGGATTAGATAGCTTTGAGTTATTCGTAGATGCTAGAGATATAGAAGATTTAGAAGAATTACCTATTAGGGGAAGTCAGAAGCTTTCAGAAATGGAGGAAATTCTTTCATTCGATAGTCAAGTATTAGCAGACCAAAACTTAGTTTACGAAGAAGATTTCAAGCTAGGAGATATAGCGACTATACAAAATGATAAATGGAATATGGTTTCAAATAGAAGGATAGTGGAGACAACAGAAATATATGAAGAATCGGGATTTAACTTAGATATTGACTTCGGTGGAGCATTACCAACAATTATGGATAAAATAAAACAACTTACAGATGCTCATACAGATGATAACCTAAATATCTTCAAGCCTTTAGGAGTCGAATATGCAAGTAGTTTCATCCTAGACTGTAGTTACCCTGATTCAATAGATGGTGGCATGAGGTTAGATGGAGGTGGTGTTTAAATGGCTTATAGAGTACAGATAAGAAGGGGAACAGCTGCACAATGGCAACAAGCTAATCCAGTTTTATTAGACGGAGAATTTGCAATAGAAAAAGATACAAGAAAGTTTAAAATAGGAGATGGGACTACCGCTTGGAATGACTTACCTTATGCTACACAAGGTGAAACGGGGTTACAGGGTCCTATGGGTAAAAGTATTCAATATATATGGAGTGGTACTCAACTAGGGATAAGAGTTGAAGGTGAAAGCACTTATCAATATGTTGATTTAATAGGACCCAAGGGTGATAAAGGAGAGAA
>JAAYRG010000164.1 GCA_012518885.1 Clostridiales bacterium
AATTCCATCAACTCGATCCATGTTGAGTGCGTCGTGAAGATAGAGAAGAAATAGCTTGAAATCAAAGGCTTGGGGCAATTTGCCCCTTTTTTTCATGTGTGTTTTATGTTTCCGTAGACTAAGGTTTTGAAGGGATTTGAACCCCCGGGGGTTCACTTTTTTGCAAATATATAATGTAACGCAAAAGTAGAAGGGAGTTGTGAGAAAGTATAAGAGAAAAGGAAACTAAGAGCCATTCGGTATCTTAGTTTCCTATGTTTTTATTAAAACTATCTAGAGTTTTAAGTATATGTTTACCTATAGCCTCTGCAAGAAACGGAGGAACTGCATTTCCGATTTGCATGCCCAGTGAAGTTATATCCCCGAGAAATTTATAGCTATCTGGGAATGATTGAATTCTTGCGGCTTCTCTAGGTGTAATAGTTCTGTGTTGTTTTGGATGAGTTATTCTTCCTACAGAAGGTGTGTTCAGACGTGTAGTAAGAGTATAAGCGGGAGAATTACCTTCCATACGTCCATACGCACCACTATGAACAGATTTTGTTCTATATTTTTCAGGTAAATCTTTCATAGTTTGACCTTCATTTATCATTTTTAGAAGTTCTATTGTCTCTGGTTTGTGTTGAGAACTTACATGGTTATATATTAGTCCATCTGGATTTCTTAATTTTTTTTGATATTCTGTTAGAATCACGTCAGTTGGGTAAGGAATATCTTCAACACCTTCACCGGCATTTAATGGTGGAAGATCGCTAATTGCATCCATCACGGAGACATAAGTATCTTTATTATGCGTAGCTAGTGGAAATAAATTAGTTGAACGTAATCCGATGTTATTTCCTATAAATATAGCTCGATTTCTCATCTGTGGAACACCATAATCAGCAGCACATAAAACTTCTGCATGTACGTCATAGCCTAAATCTTTGAAAGTTTCATAGATTTCTTTTTTTACTGCTCCATCATTGTAGTTAAGAATACCAGGTACATTTTCAATAATAAAAACTTTAGGTTTTAAGTATTTAACCATTCTTATGAACTCTTTAAAAAGATAATTACGCTCATCTTCAAGAAATCTAGCTTTTGCTCTTATACGTCTACCAGCCATACTAAAACCTTGACAAGGAGGACCACCAAATATGATATCACAGGATAGTCCCTTTTTATCAAATAGTTGTTTTATATCCCCAAAATCATGTTCGTGTGAAGGCATTGTAATATCAACGTCATCCTTTGATGCTTTAATATATCTTATATCATCTACTATTAAATGAGTTTGAGGATTGTTATATTTATAAGTTTCCGCTATTTGTGGGTTAAATTCTATTGATGCAACAACATTAATTCCTGATTGTTTCATACCAATTGAAAAACCACCGGCACCACAAAAAAGATCTAAAGCATTATAAATTTTTTTATTTTTATTTATTTTACCATCCATTTGTAATCCTCACCAATTCCTTTGTTGTCAAATTTAACTACTTCAACATATCGAAAATTTTTCTTTATTAAATTATCTATATTTAGTACCTTCCCAGCATTATTACAATATGCATGATTCTTAACTATTATTGGAATTATGTATTCATAAAGCTCAGATGAGGTAGCCCCATTGTTTTTAATTAGAAAATCTCTGATTGTATTCAATATAAATTGCTCTGCATTTTCCATATATGCATAAGTGTTTTTATGTGTATTTATAACTACTTTTTTAAAATTATACACAAAATCGCCAGTTAAAGTGTTTTTCTTGTTGATACCTTGTGTACCAGAAGAAACAGCTTGAGATTGTAGTACAATTCCCACTAGTTCGAA
>JAAYRG010000165.1 GCA_012518885.1 Clostridiales bacterium
AGAAATGCCACAAGCATCAGGTCTTGACCTACTAAAATGGGTTAGATTAAATAAATATAATTGCGAGTTCTTACTACTTACTTGCCACGAGAACTTTACCTATGCAACTCATGCCATTCAATATGATGCGGCAGCCTATCTTACTAAACCCTTTGACCTTCCTACTATGGAGCTTAATTTGCAAAAAATCATTAACAAGCTCAGCCATAAAAGGAGCATGGAAAAGAACTCTGAGTACGGTAAGCTAATGGAGAAAAACATTAGGTTTGTAAAATTAGATTTCTTAAAGCAACTACTTAACGGTGATTTTGAAACTAAGGAAGAAGTTTCAAAAGAGATAAATAATAGACATCTAGACTTAGACCCTAACGGCCACTATCGCATAATATATATGAAAATAAGCAATATTGAGAACGATATTGACCGATATGGTAAAACCGTATATGAGTACCATTTAGAAAAATCTATATCAGAAATACTTACAGGAAACACGGAAAATGATAGTGTAATAAAGTATCATAATAGTAACATCTTGGATTTTATAACAATAATAAAGAACATCCAAAAAGAAGACCTTAAGGAACTATGCGACAAACTTATTAATACATGCAAGGAAACTTTCTCTTCTGTAATTACTTGCTGTATAAGTGAGCCATGTAGTCTAATAGAATTATCAGAGTCTAAGCAAAAGCTTGATAAGTTATTCTATTACTACATTAACATCAATAGTCGTGTCTTTTACCAAGATGAAGTAGAAATATCAGATAGGCGCGAAAACCAAATCCTAGATATGGATAAGATATCAATCTATATTAAAGAAAAAAACAAGGGTGAAATTCTAAATTACTTAAAAAAGACTTTTCAAGAATTATCAGTTATAAAACGTATGAACCTATATTCCTTATATTTAATTAAGCATGAGATTATGCAAGTAGTATATGCTGACCTTATGGAAAAAGGTATTCAAGCTTCTAAGTTGTTCAACGATGACCTTTCCATACAAATGTCTAATCGTTCACTAGACGGAACAACTGACATGATTCGGTGGGTCAATTACTTCTTAGAAAAAACCTTTGCATATCAGCATGAAGTTGAGAAGTCTGCAACAATTATAGATAAAATTAATCAATTTATCCACGACCATTATCATGAAAACATTGGAAGGAATGAGATAGCAGAAGAATTCTTTCTAACACCAGACTATCTAGCAAAAATATATAAGAAAAAAACTGGGATTACAATAAAGAATTACATAAACGAATATCGTATAAACAAAGCTAAAGAACTCCTAAGAACTAGCGATATTTCTATTAGTGAAATTGCCTTAGCTGTTGGCTTTGATAATTTTTCTTACTTCTCCACAATATTCAAGAAAATGGTAGGAAAATCCCCAAGAGATTATAGGGATGAGTAGGGAAACACCAGTATGATTGATATCATTATAGGCCTCTGTACTATTACCATTAACAGTGACTATCCTATATTCTGATAAACTTGTATCCATAGCCTCAATCATCAGTTGCTGATTTTTATCCGCTGATTTATTGACTATAGCAAGGGAATACATATCATTTTTAGAATCATAAGTAGGTAAGATATCCAGAGTATTTATAGTGTATACCTCACCCTCTTTTGATTTAACTACCATTGTTTGTTCTTCTCCATATAGCCAACCATCTAGGGCTAGGTCACCTAGGTAATTAACATATAGGTCAAATACATGATAGGTACTTCTTAGAACAATTCCTTTATCATATGTATAGATACAACCACGTGTATTTACTATTGGGGCAAAGTTTGCCATTCCAACTATGTCACTGTTTCGACCACACATATTTAAAAAACAGGCCGAAAAAACAGCATCTGCCATTGTATATTTGGTGTTATCATCATTTTCATCTCTTGGGTCTAAGTATTCTTCTTTGCTTAGTCCCTGATATGTTGTATGAATATTAGGATGATGCCAACCCCTAAGGTTCCACTCATCAAAGGCAATTTTGACCTTTTTATCAAGACCCATTGCAGTTAGTAGGCCCCGAACCCTATTTACTATATCAGGTATTTGATTTGTATAGGCCATTACAGCATCATAATCAGCAAGTGCGGCTGCTGATAATTCTATAGTAGGGTCAACACGTTTCATCATCTTGGCTGACTCTAATACTAGTCGTCCCCATTCATCTGATGACTTGGCTCCTATTTCCCAACTTCCCTGAAACTCCCATGGCTAAAGCCGATGGGGTTCTTAGGTACTATATAGATTTCTTTAATACTCTCACTGTATCTAGTACAGCTACAACATATTAACACTATCTATATTCCCTAAGACTTTCACTAT
>JAAYRG010000166.1 GCA_012518885.1 Clostridiales bacterium
ACAAAGACCTTATGGTAACCGAGATAATTCTGCACAAAACAATAGACGACCAGACAGACAACAAGGTGATAGGAATAGACAAAACAGGGGTCAGGATAGAGACAGACGCCCTAATAACCAGGGTCAAAGGCCTAATAATAGACCTCAAAATAAAACAGAAGGTTTTAAGCCTAATAATAATCAGGCTAGACCTGGACAAAATAAGGGCAATAATAAGCCAATGAATAGAACTAATAAAAGCGGTAGAGGAGATATGTACAAGAAAGATTTCATTTCAGATAAACTAGACAACATTGAAAATACAAGAAGTGGTGCTGCAAAGGCTAAGAAGACTAATAATGCAGCTGTTGTTACTTCAAGAAGTGAAGCGGCTAATAGAAGACAGAGAGATAAGAAGAAAACTAAAAACTATGATAATAAGAACATGGTAGAAGAGACTCAAAAGTTATCAAAAGGTCAATTCATCAAGCCTAAGCCAGAGAAAAAGCAAGAAGAAAAAATTAAGGTTATTGAAGTACCTGAGAGAATTACTATTAAAGAATTAGCTAGCAAAATGAAAGTGGATTCTTCTGATATTATTAAAAAATTATTCCTATCTGGTAAGATTGTTACTATCAATGCAGAAATTCCTTACGAAGAAGCCGAAGAAATTGCTATTGAATACGATATTTTAGTAGAACCTGAAAAAATAATTGACGAAATTGAAGAAGCATTAAAAGAGGAAGAAG
The DNA here is from genome assembly GCA_012518885.1 of Clostridiales bacterium. Classification (GTDB taxonomy): domain Bacteria; phylum Bacillota; class Clostridia; order Lachnospirales; family Lachnospiraceae; genus JAAYRG01. Next base: position 729 of record JAAYRG010000166.1, read on the forward strand.
AAGAACCAGCAAACCTTGTAAAACGTCCGCCTGTAGTTTGTGTAATGGGACACGTTGACCATGGTAAAACTTCACTTTTAGATGCTATTAGAAAAACTAATGTTACTACAGGAGAAGCTGGTGGTATTACTCAGCACATTGGTGCTTATGTTGTTGAAAGTAGTGGTGAGAAGATTACTTTCTTAGATACACCAGGTCACGAAGCCTTTACTTCTATGAGAATGAGAGGGGCACAATCAACAGATATAGCAATTCTTGTAGTTGCAGCAGATGACGGTGTTATGCCACAAACAATAGAAGCTATTAACCACGCAAAGGCTGCAGAAGTTGAGATTATAGTAGCTATTAACAAAATTGACAAACCAACTGCTAATGTTGAAAGAGTAAAACAAGAGTTAGTTGAACATGGCTTAATTGCTGAAGACTGGGGTGGAGAGACTATATTTGTTCCAGTTTCAGCACATACTGGTGAAGGTATTGATACCCTACTAGAAATGGTTATCCTAACAGCAGAGATGCTTGAACTAAAGGCAAATCCTAATAGGAATGCTAGAGGACTAGTAATAGAAGCAGAACTTGATAAGGGTAGAGGACCAGTTGTAACAGTATTAGTTCAAAAGGGTACACTACGTGTTGGAGACCCAATCTGTATCGGTATGTCTTGTGGTAGAGTAAGAGCTATGATAAATGATAAGGGTCAAAGAGTAGAAGAGGCAGGTCCTTCAACGCCAGTTGAAATTCTTGGTTTAGGTGATGTACCTGAAGCTGGAGAGATCTTTGTTGTATCTGATACCGAGAAAGAAGCTCGCCAATTAGCAGAAAAATACCTAGCTCAGAATAAAGAAAGACTAATAGCTAATACTAGAACAAGACTATCACTTGATGGATTATTCTCAGAAATCCAAGCAGGTAACGTAAAAGAGCTTAATATAATTGTAAAAGCTGACGTTCAAGGTTCTGTTGAAGCTGTAAAACAAAGTTTAGAAAAGCTAAGCAATGAAGAAGTTGCTGTAAGGGTAATTCACGGTGCTGTAGGTGCAATTACTGAATCTGATGTAACCCTAGCAAGTGCTTCTAATGCTGTTATTATAGGATTTAATGTAAGACCAGATAATAATGCTAAAGATATTGCAACTACTGAGAATGTAGATATAAGACTATATCGTGTTATCTATAATGCTATTGAAGACGTTGAAAATGCGATGAAGGGTATGCTTGATCCTGAATATCAAGAAAAAGTAACTGGCCACCTTGAAATAAGAGAAGTATACAAGGCATCAGGTGTTGGAAGTATAGCTGGTTGTTATGTAACTGACGGCTTTGTTACAAGGGCAAGTAAAGTAAGATTAATCCGAGATGGAATTGTTGTTTACGAAGGTACACTAGCTTCATTAAAGAGATTCCAAGATGACGTAAAAGAAGTAAAAACAGGATTTGAATGTGGTGTTGTACTTGAGAAATATAACGATATTAAAGTTGGAGATATCCTAGAAGTATATGTAATGGAAGAAATACCAAGATAATTAATTATTATCCTGCAACAATATTTGTTGTATTGAAAGGATGACCGATATGAGAAAAAACAGTATCAAAAATAATAGAATTAATAATGAAGTAAAAAAAGAGTTAAGTAGAATTATTGAAATAGAGCTACATGACCCTAGAATAAAGCCGATGACTTCAGTGGTTCATGTAGAAGTGGCTCCAGATTTAAAAACATCTAAAGTATATGTTAGTGTGTTTGGTAATGATGATGAAAAACAAAGTACAATTGAAGGATTAAATAGTGCAGCTCCATATATTAGAAGCTTAATTGCAAAGAACGTTAACCTTAGAAATACTCCTGAATTAAAGTTCATATTAGATGAGTCAATCGAATATGGGGTAAGTATATCAAAGAAAATTGATGACATTATAAAGGAGCAGGCAGATTGATTAACGGAATCATCAATGTGTACAAAGAGACAGATTTTACATCACATGACGTTGTAGCCAAGCTTAGAGGCATATTAAAGCAAAAAAAGATAGGTCATACTGGGACCCTAGACCCACAGGCTAAGGGGGTCCTCCCAGTATGCCTAGGTAATGCTACAAAGGTTAGTGATATTCTAACGGATAAGTCTAAGACATATGAAGTTGTAGGATTACTTGGAACTGTCACTGACACTCAAGATATATATGGAAGTGTAATTGAATCTAAAGAAGTTAATATAGAAGAATCTGACCTTATTAAGGCCATAGAGAGTTTTGTAGGTGAGTACGACCAGTTACCACCCATGTATTCTGCGATCAAAGTAAAGGGAAAGAAATTATACGACTATGCTCGCCAAGGGCAAGAAGTTGAGAGAAAACATAGAAAAGTATTTATAGACAATATCGAAATTCTTGATATCAACATGGAAACTGGTGAGTTTAGAATGTCAGTTGCCTGTTCTAAGGGAACATATATAAGAACCCTAATACATGATATTGGTCAGTTACTAGGCTGTGGTGCATGTATGAAGGACTTGCTTAGGACGAGAGTAGGAGAATTTAGTATTTCCACAAGCAAAACTCTAGACCAGATTGCAAATCATCTTAAAACTAATACCTTAGATTCCATATTGATAAAAGTAGACGAACTTTTCCCTGAATATGAAAAAGTAAATGTACTAGAAGAGTATTCAAAAGTTATATATAATGGTAATATTATTTTGCCTAAATATATAAAAGGTTTAAATTATGGCATAAATTATGATAAAGTAAGGGTATATGATTGGCAAGATAATTTTGTTGCTATCTACCAATACGATAGGATAAAGGAAGCTTTTAGACCATTTAAAATGTTTTTATAATTAATGAAACTTAGGAGTATTAACATGGAGTATGTTAAAGGTAGAGAATTCAAATACGAAAATACAGCTATTACCTTAGGGAAATTTGATGGTCTACATCGTGGACATCAAATGTTAATTAAAAGAATTATGTCCCAAAAAGAAAATGGCTTAAAATCCGTTATGTTTACTTTTTCATCCCATCCACAGAACCTATTACAGGATAAAAAAACAGAGTTGATATATACCCCTGAAGAGAAACGTATTTTATTAGAACAATGGGGACTTGATGTGTTAATATCATATCCCTTTAATAAAGAAGTTGCTGCTATGAGGGCTTATGACTTTGTTAAAGACGTCTTAGTAGGCCAATTAGATGGTAAGATAATAGTTGTTGGACAGGGTTTTCGTTTCGGTCATAAAAGAGAAGGGGATACTAATCTGCTAGAAGAGTTATCTAAGGAATTTGGTTTTGAGCTAGTAGTTGTAGACAAGCTTGAATATAAAGGAAGAAGAGTTTCAAGTTCATTTATAAAAGGCCTAATTGCTGAAGGGAACCTAGAATATGCAAACCATCTTCTTGGCAGTCCTTATACAATAGTTGGACAAGTGTTACATGGTAGGAAAATAGGACGTACCTTAGGCTTTCCAACAGTTAATATTATTACAGATGAAATTAAACTTCTTCCACCAAATGGGGTATATGTATCCAATACTAAGATAGATGGTAAGATGTATCCAGGAGTAACAAGTATTGGTCAAAACCCAACGGTTGGACTTACAAAAGAAAAGAGGGTTGAAACCTATCTCTTTGATTTTAACGGAGACCTTTACGGTAAGGAAATTAGGGTACAGATTTTATCAAGAATCCGACCAGAAATTAAGTTTGATAATATAGAATTATTAAAAGAAGAAATTGAGAATGATATAATAAAAGGAAAAGCTTATTTTAATTTACATTAAAATAAGCTTTTCCTTTTTAATGGGGGCTAACTATAACCGGTTGAATTTGTTTGCCTTCTAGTGCATATTCAAGGGTTTCTAGTAGTCTTTCTGTATGGGCTACTAATGAGTTAGCCTTAGTTTTTGGATTGTCTTGGCCAAAGGGAACAAAGTATATATTCTTTGAGTTTAGTAATATTCCAATATTCTTTAAATTTAAGCCAAGGCCGTCATTAGTAGAAATTGATATAACAACAGGTTTTAGGTTTCTAAGATGGGCCTTTGCTGCCATTAGAACTGGACCATCAGTAATGCCATTAGCTAGTTTGGCTAGACTATTGCCAGTACAAGGGATGATTACATATGCATCAAGGTAGCCCTTTGGGCCAACTGGTTCAGCACCCTCGATTGTAGTTATAGGTTCTTTTCCTGTTATATCTTTAAGTCTATTATAGAAGTCACTTGCCTTACCAAATCTACTATCTATACTAGAGGATGCCTCTGATAAAAAGGGGAAAACGTCTGCCCCATCTTTAATTAACTTTTCTATTTCAATAAATACCTGTTCAAAAGTACAAAGGGATGCACTCATCCCAATTCCTATTTTTTTATTTTTTAGACTCATTAGCTATCACTTTCTTAAATCCTTCAGTAACCAATATACTAAATAGGAAGCACTTGATTTAGGTGCATACCTACCAGGTAAGCCAAGACATAAACTTGCATTGATACCCTTTATTTTAGCATATTGGTAATCAACTCCACCTGGAGAGGAAGCAATATCGATAATTGTTACGTCTTGCTTGGTTTTATCTAGTAACTGGTCACAAAGAATTAGGTCTGGGACTGTATTAAATATAAAGTCGTAATCACCTATTTGCTTTTCTAGGTCCTTAAATTCTATGGTTGTTAGACCATGGACCCTTGCATCTATTATGGAGATGGGTGACCTTATGGCGACATTAACCTTTTGACAAAGGCAAGAAAGCTTAATAGCAAGGGTTTTACCACATCTACCAAAGCCTAAAACAAGGCATGAACTATCATGAATATTAACCTTGCTTTTTTTAATAGCTTCTGCTATTGCACCTTCTGCAGTTGCAATAGAATTATATAAAATAATCTCTTCTTTTTTCATAAAATCAAAGTAGTATATAGAGTTTTTCTCAAAGTAAGAAACAAGGTCTAAACTAAAAGAACCACCATAAATAGAGTGATTACTATTAAGATTATTTATAAAGTTCTCTATTGTTAAATCATCAGGATTGTTTTGGGATTTTATATGGATTTTATCTACAGTAAAAGGTATAGGTGTAATTAATATAGATGCAGAGTTCATTACATCAGCCAATGAACTACCTATGCTACAATTTGCAAGACCATAAGGAATATTTAGTCCATAAACAATCACTGAGAATCCAAGTTCTATTAAATTAGAGACTATATACTCTGATCTTAAGTCCCCACCAATTACAGCAAAATCGTATTTATCTAATATCATTAAAGCCTCCCATGAAGGATTTATTACAATAATATTATGTTAATATTATATTCTTTTGATCTTAAACCGTTCATGATTAATCATTTTTGGCCCTTAGTAAATATGGATAAGAAATTCTAAATATGTTGTTATAAGTATGTTATTAAATGTAAAAAAAGTTTTTAAATCGAAAAGGTATTTACTTTTGTATATACATATGTTATTATTTGAAAGGTACAAAAGCCAATACTCGGAATTAGGAAGCTCCGACCAATTCTTAGTATATGGTTATTTTATATAATAGGAGGAATAACAATGATTAGCAAAGAAAAGAAATTAGAAATTATTAAAAAGTATGGTAGATCTGAAAACGATACAGGTTCTCCAGAAGTACAAGTTGCACTTTTAACTGCAAGAATCGAAGAGTTAAACGAACACTTAAAGAGCAACAAGAAAGATCACCATTCAAGAAGAGGACTTCTTAAAATGGTTGGTCAAAGAAGAGGCTTACTTGAATATCTAAAGAAGAAAGATATTGAACGTTACCGTGAACTTATAGCTAGTCTTGGCTTAAGAAAGTAATTTAGTTAAGCTTATTATAATCACCCTAGATATTGTAGATAATACAATCTCTAGGGTAATTTTTAATGTAATCAATTTTTAGGGAAACATCTTTATAATTATTTTATAGTATTTTCTAATAAAAGGTGATATAATATTAAGGATTAGTTGATGGCTAAGGCTATCAATAATTATTATTTTATGGTGTTATGGAGATATTATCCGAGACTTCTGAAAAGCTCACAAACAGCTAGATAGTAATTACATCTAGCTAAATGTTGTGATTTTTTCAGTGGTTTCGGTATCTCCAAACAAAAATCAATATCAAAAGGAGAATGATATGTACAAGACTTATTCAATGGAATTAGGTGGAAGAACATTAAGCGTTGACGTTGGCAGAATGGCTGCACAGGCTAATGGTGCTGTATTAATGCATTACGGAGACACTGTTGTACTTTCTACAGCAACTGCGTCAGAAAAACCAAGAGAGGGAATAGATTTCTTTCCTCTAAGTGTAGAATATGAAGAAAAATTATATGCGGTAGGTAAAATCCCAGGTGGATTTATTAAAAGAGAAGGAAAGGCATCAGAGAATGCAATCCTAGCATCAAGAGTTATTGATAGACCTATGAGACCTTTATTCCCAGAGGATTATAGGAATGATGTTACAATTGACAACTTAGTACTTTGTGTAGACCAAGATTGTAGTCCTGAAATTACAGCAGCTATTGGTTCTGTAATTGCTACTGTTATATCAGATATTCCATTTAACGGTCCGATGGCATCTACACAAATTGGACTAGTAGATGGTGAATTTGTTATTAACCCAACAAGTGCTGAAAGAGAAGCTTCAGAACTTGACCTAATTGTATCTTCTATCGAAGACAAGGTTATAATGATTGAAGCAAGTGCTAAAGAAGTACCTGAAGAGCAAATGCTAGCAGCTATTGATAAGGCACACGAGGTTAATAAAGAAATCATTGAGTTTATTAAAACTATAGCTGCAGAATGTGGCAAACCAAAACATGACTATGAAAGATTTGTTATTCCAGAAGAGTTAATGGAAGACATTATGAAAAGAGTTACTCCAGAGGATATGGAGGCAGCTGTATTTACTGATGTTAAGCAAATAAGAGAAGAAAACATTAGTAAAATTAAAGATATGTTATTAGAAGCTTATGAGGAAGACCAACCTGACTGGGTACCATTTATTGGACCAGCTATCGAAGAATACCAAGAAAAAGTTGTTCGTAAGATGATTCTTGTAGACAAGAAGCGTCCAGATGGAAGAAGAATTGATGAAATCAGAAAATTACATGCTGAAGTAGATATTCTTCCAAGAACACATGGTTCAGGATTATTCCAAAGGGGTCAAACCCAAGTTCTTAATGTAACAACCCTAGCATCCCTAGCAGAGATTCAAAGACTAGATGGCTTAGATGCTAACGAAACAACTAAAAGATATATGCACCACTATAACTTCCCTTCTTACTCTGTTGGTGAAACAAGACCATCAAGAGGACCAGGAAGAAGAGAAATTGGTCACGGTGCTTTAGCAGAAAAGGCTTTACTTGCTGTATTACCAACAGAAGAAGAGTTCCCATATGCAATCCGTACTGTATCAGAAGTTTTAGAATCTAATGGTTCTACTTCTCAAGCAAGTATTTGTGCATCATCTCTTTCCCTAATGTCAGCAGGTGTTCCAATTAAGTCTCATGTTGCAGGTATCTCTGTAGGTTTAGTTACTGGTGATACAATTGATGACTATGTTTTACTTACAGACATCCAAGGTCTAGAAGACTTTTACGGCGACATGGACTTTAAAGTAGCAGGTACCCACAAGGGAATTACAGCTATTCAATTAGATATGAAGATTGTTGGTATAAGTAAAGAAATCATAAGAGATTCTATTTATAGAACTAAAGAAGCAAGAACTTATATTCTTGATGAAATTATGACACCTTGTATCGAAAAACCTCGTCCAGAAGTTGGACCTTATTCACCTAAGATTGTACAGATTCAAATTGACCCTGACAAAATTGGTGACGTAATTGGTAAACAAGGTAAAGTAATTAATGCAATAATCGATGAAACATCTGTTAAGATTGAAATTAGTGATGAAGGTGCAGTATCTATTTCTGGATTTGATAAAGAAGGAATAGAGAAGGCAATTGATATAATTAGAGTTATAACAACTGATTTCGAAAAGGGACAAAAATATACAGGTAAAGTAGTAAACATCAAAGAGTTTGGTGCCTTTATAGAATTTGCTCCTGGAAAAGAAGGAATGGTACACATTTCTAAGATTTCAAACGATCACATTAAACGAGTTGAAGATGTTCTAAACTTAGGAGACGAAGTAACAGTAGTTTGTCTTGGTAAGGATAGACAAGGAAGAGTTAGCTTTAGTATAAAGGATGTTGAGTAATTATAAGGTGTATGTCTCTAAGGACATACACCTTGTTTTATAGGTTACAAAACTATTTATTTCTTTAATAAGTATGCTAGAATATTATAGTACATAAGGAAAGCTCAATCTATTAGTATGAAATTGAAAGGTGGTGGAAGGAGTTTAATAATTTGTTTTATTGAATAAACTCCTAATAATATGAAACAACATATTGAAACTAAATGCATTCAAGAAGGTTAT
>JAAYRG010000167.1 GCA_012518885.1 Clostridiales bacterium
CCTTTTTCTGGTAAAAGGGCGTGTTCGATTCCCATTTCTCCAACATCAAAAAAGTTTTCAATCTCCTTATCATTTGCAAATTCACGTACAAACCTACATTGTTCTGCTGCCTTAATATCCTTATTTGGGGTAAAATGGTCCATTACTAAAGATACCTTTTGCTTATCAAATACACTTTCATAACCAAGTTTATTAAATTCTTTGATGGCAACAGGAGAAGTGATGTCGTTGCCTAGAACCATATCAAGTTTTGCCAAGATAAGTTGGCCTGGCACAACATTTTTATTACCACTGTGATGAGCTAGAATTTTTTGCGTCATCGTCATTCCCATATATATTTCCTCCCTAGTTTTATTAAACTACTATACTCTAATTTATTTGTTTTAAATGTCACTAAACTACTTGAAACTAAACAAAACTTAGCCTTTATCCCATTTCAATTATTTTGTTAATACCGTTAACATAGGCTAAGATACTTGATTCAATAATGTCTGTAGAAAGGCCTCTACCTATATAGGTATTATCGTTATAGCGTATTTTTACAACTACTTCACCAAGGGCGTCTGTTCCATCAGATACGGAATTAATAGAATAATTTTCTAAAGAATGCCCTTTAATACTTACAATCTTATCAATTGCATTGTAGGCTGCATTAATTGGTCCATCACCTATAGCAACCTCTTCAGTAAATTCATTGTCTGCTTTTAGAACAATAACACAAGTGGCTGCATTCTTGTTGCTCGCATGGACATCAAAACGGTCAAGTTCATAAGTTCCTGGTTTGTAGGTCATTTTATTTGTAACGATTGCAATAATATCATTGTTATTTACTTGTTTTTTCTTATCACATAATTCTTTGAATTTTTCGAAGTAGGTATTAATTTCTTCTTGAGTAAAGTCATAACCTAGTTCAATAAGCTTATCTTCAAAGGCATGCCTTCCTGAATGTTTACCTAAAACCATATTATTAGTTTTTAAGCCAATTGATTCTGGAGTCATAATTTCATATGTTGATTTTTCTGCTAGAACACCATGCTGATGAATACCAGATTCATGGGCAAAGGCATTAGTACCTACAATCGCTTTATTAATTGGTGGAGTCATACCGATAATGTTATACACTAATCTACTCGTTCTGTAGATTTGCTTTGTGTTTACTTCACAGTCGATATCAAAGTATGGTTTTCTTGTATTTAAGGCCATAACAATTTCTTCTAAGGCTGCGTTTCCAGCACGTTCTCCAAGTCCGTTAACAGTACACTCAATTTGGCTAGCTCCTGCTTGAACTGCTGCTAGTGAATTGGCTACGGCCATTCCTAAGTCATTGTGACAATGAACAGCAAGTTCAGCCTTATCAATATTAGATACATTTTGTTTTAGGTACTTAATCAAATCAAACATTTCATTAGGGGTTGTAAAGCCAACAGTATCAGGAATGTTAATAACAGTTGCTCCAGCCTTTATAGCAGTTTGGACGACTCTAGCCAAAAATTCAGGTTCAGTTCTAGTTGCATCCTCGGCAGAGAACTGAATATCTGATACATATTTTTTAGCATAAGCAACCATAGCAGCAGTTTTTTCTATAACTTCTTCTGGGCTCATACGCAGTTTGTACTGCATGTGCACTGGTGAAGTTGATATAAAGGTGTGAATCCTTGGAGAAACTGCGTATTTTACTGCCTCGTATGCCACATCAATATCTTTTTCTAAGGCCCTAGCAAGGGATGTTACTGTGGTGTTTTTTAATGTTTTTGCAATATTCATAACAGACTCAAAGTCTCCTTTTGAGGAGATTGCAAAACCTGCCTCAATAACATCAACGTTGAGTTTTTCTAATTGCTTAGCGATTTCAATCTTTTCTTCTAAATTCATGCTACATCCTGGAGATTGCTCTCCGTCTCTAAGTGTTGTATCAAATATTTTAATTCTTCTAGCCATGAAATAACCTCCCTAAATTTAATAATTCTACTTACTCGGCTAAATAATTACGTCGGTTCTAAAAGTCTTTATTTCTTCTTAGTATTATTTTAATTCTTATAACTTATGATATTAGTTACCCTTTTAAAATAGGTATAAAAAAACTTCCATCTCAAAGGGATAATGTCCCTAAGAGACGGAAGATATAATCTTTCGCGGTACCACTCTTATTCATTTCAAAAGAAATGCTCTCATCAGATACGGATTATACAATAATCGATATCCTGCCATTAGATAACGGTTGGCTCATCCGTACCCACCTACTACAATTTCGGTAAGTCCGCTCAAAGGCTAGTTCGGCATCTTTGTAGATGTTGTTTCTCACCACCCAACAACTCTCTGGAATCACAAACAATGCTTAATACTCCTTATCACAGCGTTTAGTTTAATGCTAGATTTATCTATTGACTAAGAATATACACTTTAATTATATCTTTGTCAATAGATTTTAAGAAAATAATTTTAATGAGTTAACAATTTACTGTGACAAACTATAGTATAACTACTAGGAAATATGCAGCAAATAGTCTGTAAATATCAACAAATATTTGACAATACAAGCATGTTAATCCTGGTCTTTAGGATAAAATAATGGGGAAATAAACTTAATTACAATAAATCACCCCGTAATCTTAGGAAGGAGTTATATATATTTAGTCTACCATAACCCCAGGCCTTGTTTGGATAGTCAGTTAATGGGTCTCTAACAGCTCCC
>JAAYRG010000168.1 GCA_012518885.1 Clostridiales bacterium
AGAAGATGTGTATGAAAGTCATCCTCTTGATAGTATTGGGACAGTTGAAGATGTTCAGGTTCTAAAGAGAGAAAAAAGTGGAATCATAACTGAGTTAAAACTTGTTGGTTCAAGTAAAACTATAAAGGTTGTTGGAGAATATAATGTTAGAATATTATTATCCCCTGGTGATCAAAAGGTTATCCGCCAGGATGATAGTGAAGCCACTGTTGGAATGCTACCAAGTGCCTTCTTTGTAATGGATAAGGTTGATGGAGGGATAGCTATAACAGGTGGTGGATATGGCCATGGAGTAGGAATGAGCCAAAATGGTGCTAAGGCCATGGCTGACCTTGGTAAAGAGTATGATGAGATTTTAAAACACTATTATTCAGGTATTGATTTAGGATTTATATATGAATAGTTATTTGCAAGAAGTAATGTAGGGTGTATATGTCTTATTTAATTCGTTGCGGCTAACACTGAAATAAAATAAGACTTATACACCCTACATAAGGACTTCTAGTGCCATCCTTTACCCACTATATGTTAAAAGATATGTCCTCGTAGCACATTGAATTCATAAGCAATAAAGAGAATGTATATGCAAAAGTATAGCCAAAGCATTAAAAGGACAACTGCAGTTAAACTGCCATACGTGTTAGAAAAATTAGCCATATTATCAATATAAAAAGAATATATATAAGAAAAGACAACCCATCCGGCAGCTGCAATTATAGCCCCAGGAAGTTCATTAGAGATTGTACTTTTTCTGTTGGGAACGATAAGAAATAGTAAAAGGAAGAATATTATTAAGGTTGTAAATCCAACTACTGCCCTTATACTCATTACAATTAAGGCAGTTTGACGTATGATAGGAAATACACTTTCTATCCAAAGGTACAAACGGTTACCAAAGACCAATAAGATTAGGCTTACTATAATTATCAGGGCAAAGGCTAGGGTATATATTGTTGAAATGATTCTTAGAGCAAAATAGTTCCTTGTTTCCTTAGCTCCTGAAACACTATTAAAGCCCCTAACTAGGGCAAGAAAGCCTCTAGATGCTGACCAAAGTGCAGTTATAGCAGTAACAGACACAAGTGTAGTAGACCCCTTGTCAAAAACTTCAGAAATTATTTGAATGAAGAGGGGGCTTATATGTGAAGGCAATAAGTTATTAGCAATTACCATAATATTGCTCTGGGTAATTGGTAGATACTGAATTAAAGATAAGAGAAACATCATAAAGGGAAACATAGAAATGATTATAAACAATGTGGCTTGGCCTGCAAAGGCTGAAACATTATCATCTCTTAATTTCCTTGCGAAATCTCTGACTATTTTGAAGATTTTTTTAATCATAATTATCTCCTTACAATAACGCAAAATGTTCTAATGTTTATTATAAGTATATGTTTTTTTGTTTATTTTAGTATAGGTCAAGATTTTATAAAAAGCAATACAAGGGCTAGCTTAGAAAAGAGGCGGGAATGAGTTTTTTCTTGACAAGAAACTATATTATGTTAGAATAATTTTAAGCAAAAGGCTATGAAGGTGTATTGTAGTAATACAAGAGAGATAATTATTTTCTTTACAGAGAGAGGGAGTCGTGGGTGGAAGCTTCCTTAAGTTCAGATAATTATTGAATTTCACACTGGAGCTGTGTCTTTGAATTCTTGTTAATAAGATAGTAGGGGACGCCGTATGCTGTGCGTTAGACAGACCTAGAGTGCTTGTAAAGTAAGGAATAGGTATAGGCTATACTTTTTTCTTGCTACAAGAATTAGGGTGGTACCGCGGTATAGATATATTGGAGTAATATATGAATATAATCCGTCCCTTAAGTTATTAAGGGGCTTTTTTTATGTCCCAAAATAGTAGGTTAAATTAGTGTAAAAAGGAAAGATTGAAAGGAGAACTATATGAAAGATAAGCTAAAGTCTATAGTAGATGACGCCTTAGCACAGGTTCTAGCTGCTAATAAGCTAGAAGAACTTAATAATATTAGGGTAACTTTTCTTGGTAAAAAGGGCCAGCTAACAAGTATATTAAAGTCTATGAAGGATGTACCTAAAGAAGACCGCCCAGTTGTAGGTCAACTAGTAAATGAAGCTAGGGCTTCTATTGAAGAAAAGCTAGAGAAAAAGACTGCAGAATTAGAAAAGATTAAACGTGAGAATCAAATGGCAGAGGAGACTATTGACGTAACCTTGCCAGGCAAGAAACCTAAGATTGGTCACAGACATCCAAATACCATTGCTCTTCAAGAGGTAGAGGAAATATTTATAGGGATGGGTTATGAGGTAGTAGAAGGACCAGAGATTGAATATGATTACTATAACTTTGAAGCCTTAAATATTCCAGCAAACCATCCAGCTAAGGATGAGCAGGATACATTTTATATAAATAGTGAAATTTTACTTAGAACTCAGACTTCACCGGTTCAAGTTCGTGTAATGGAAGGTCAAAAACTTCCTATAAGAATGATTGCACCGGGAAGGGTTTTTCGTTCTGACCAAGTTGATGCAACCCACTCACCAGTTTTCCACCAAATCGAAGGTATGGTTGTAGACAAGGGAATTACCTTTGCTGACTTAAAAGGAACTCTAGATGAGTTTGCTAAGAAACTATTTGGTAAGGATACCAAAACTAAATTTAGGCCTCACCACTTCCCATTCACTGAGCCAAGTGCAGAAGTTGATGTTACTTGTTTCAAATGTGGCGGAAAAGGCTGTCGTTTCTGTCAACATACTGGATGGATTGAAATATTAGGTTGTGGAATGGTTCATCCAAAGGTATTAAAAATGAGCGGAATTGACCCAGATGTATACACAGGGTTTGCATTTGGTGTTGGGCTAGAGCGTATTGCCTTATTAAAATATGAAATAGATGATATGAGATTATTATACGAAAATGACATTAGGTTCCTAGAACAGTTTTAAGTTATATTAAGGGGCAAGTTCTAAGAGTTTAGATTATAAAATATGGAGGTTTAAAGAATGAATACACCTTTATCATGGATAAAAGCTTATGTACCAGACCTTGATGCATCCATACAAGAATATGTAGATGCTATGACTTTAAGTGGTACCAAGGTTGAGGGTTATGTAAAGCTAGACCAAGATTTAGATAAAATTGTAGTAGGTAAAATCTTAAAAATAGAAAAGCATCCTGATGCTGATAAATTAGTTGTATGTCAAGTGCAGGTTACCAAAGAAGGAGAAACTGTACAGATTGTAACAGGGGCTAATAATATTAATGAAGGAGATGTTGTTCCAGTTGTCTTAGTTGGCGGGCGAGTAGCTGGTGGTCACGATGGTAATCTAACACCTGGTGGAATCAAAATCAAAAAAGGAAAGCTTCGTGGCGTAGAATCTTATGGTATGCTATGTTCTATTGAAGAACTAGGTTCTGATAACAATATGTACCCAGATGCACCAGAAGATGGGATCTATATTTTTAGTAACAACCCAGCTTATGACAACCTAGAAATAGGCTCAAGTGCAGTAGAAGCCCTTGGTTTAGATGATGTGGTTTTCGAATATGAAGTAACCTCAAACCGTGTTGACTGCTTTAGTATTGTTGGTATTGCAAGAGAAGTAGCTGCTACCTTCAAGAAGGAGTTTAAGCCACCTGTAATCACCAAAACAGGTAATGATGAAAGCAAAGAGTCTGCAAGTGATTTCATATCTGTAGAAATTAAAGACCCAGACTTATGTAGTCGTTTTGTTGCAAGGGTAGTTAAAAATATTAAAATAGGACCATCACCATTATGGATGCAACAAAGACTTGCATCTTGTGGAATCCGTCCAATTAACAATATTGTTGACATAACTAACTATGTTATGGAAGAGTTTGGTCAACCAATGCATGCTTATGACTTAAGTACAATTAGAGGCAAGAAAATAATTGTACAAAGAGGGCAGGATGGAGATACATTCCAAACTTTAGACGGTCAGGAAAGAAAAATTGATTCTTCTATATTAATGATTTGTGATAATGAAGGCCCAGTTGGAATAGCTGGAATTATGGGTGGAGACAACACTAAAATAACTGACCAAATGGATACCCTTCTATTAGAAGCAGCATGTTTTGATGGCACTAATATTCGTTTGTCAGGGAAGAAATTAGGCCTTAGAACTGATGCAGCAGCTAAGTTTGAAAAGGGCTTAGACCCAAACACTGCTATGCTTGCTATTAATCGTGCATGCCAACTTATTGAAGAGCTTGGAGCAGGAGAAGTGGTAAGTGGTGCAGTAGATGTTTATCCTAGAGTTAGAAATGAAAAAAGGGTTTCATTTAATCCAGACTGGACCAATAGTATTCTAGGAACTGATATTCCTAAAGAAACAATGATTGAGTACCTAAAGAGAATTGAGCTAGGCTATGATGAAAGTACTGGAGAGGTTATTGTACCATCTTGGAGACAAGATATCGAATCTCAGGCAGACCTTGATGAAGAGATTGCAAGATTCTATGGCTATGATAAGATACCATCTACCCTACCAAAGGGTGGTGCAACTACAGGACGTAGACCTTTTAACATACAGATTGAGAATATTGCAAGAGATATAGCTGAGATGGCTGGTTTTAGTGAATCCATGAACTATTCATTTGAAAGTCCAAAGGTGTTTGATAAACTGCTAATTCCAGAAGATAATGAACTTAGAAAAGCAGTAGCAATATCCAATCCACTAGGTGAAGATTATAGTATTATGAGAACTAGCCCAATTAATGGTATGTTAACTTCTCTATCAAGAAACTATAATCATAGAAATAAGGATGTTCGCCTGTATGAAATAGCAAACATATATATACCAAAAGAATTACCACTTACAGAACTTCCTAACGAGAGAAAGCAATTTACACTTGGAATGTATGGTAAGGGAGACTTTTATGACTTAAAGGGTATAATAGAGGTATTCCTTGAAAAA
>JAAYRG010000169.1 GCA_012518885.1 Clostridiales bacterium
AATATACTAGGCTTCTTGAGACCTTTAAAAGCTTACACATAGCACTAATACTATATTTCTCTCTATTAGAAATAATTAGGTCTACTTTTTGCCTAGTAGTAGTGCTGCCTGCTTTAAAATATCATTTTCCATTTCAAGCTGTTTATTTCTTTTTCTTAACTCAATTAATTCCTTCTCTTCATCAGTTTTATTATCTTCTGCATTAAAGGATTCAGTATTATTGTATCTTACTACCCATTGCCTTATAGTTGATGGAGATACCCCATATTGCTCATGTAACTCTCTATAGGTATGGTTACCTTGATTATATATATTGACTAATTGCTTCTTGAAATTTTCCTCGTAATATCTTTTTGACATGATTTTCTCCTCCTAATATTATTATATCATGTTCGGAGAAAACCTGTCCTATCTAGTGTAACCTATCCAAGCATACTTAATAATGTTTTTAAACTTTATAAATGAAAATAATTATTATTGCTAATATGTAAAATAAGATCTACTGGAATGAACTTACTATATGATGTACATGTACTCAGAAAGAAATATGATAATGCAGACAAGCATATTTCATATATTGGTAAAGCTGGTGAAGCAAATAGTAAGCTCAGTCAAAGCATAAGACAATCCATCAAGAATTGGGAAACCAATTAACCATATTCTTCACTGAAAGAATAGATCTTATCTTTTTAGTTATAAAAACTCTAATGCCTTGTCACATAAGCTTTAAGAATGTCTAAAATGATAAATTAAAGCTTCATATGATAAGGTAAAAAAAGTAAAGTTTATATTACTTAAATATATCAAAGATATGCTTAGAAAAAAGATAATAGCTCATACTAAAAATTATTGTAAAAACTATTTCATATATGAATTGAAATAGTTTTGGCAAATATAAAACTAGTATATTGGCTTGTAACTTTTATCTAATTCTATAAACCTTGTCAGTTTAGAAATAAATATTATCTCTAAAGCACAAAGTTATTTACATTCTCATTTCAAATATTCCCCTGTCAAGTAGACAGGGGAAAAATATTAGGTATTCACTATCTATAACTAAAATTAATATTTCCAAGTCCCATATCAATATCCAAATTTATCCTAATACTAGCATTATCATAATTTTGAGAAATATAATAATCTCCCCTCTTGATTAAATTCATATCTTTAATATTAGAGTTTGAAAGTGCTGAATCTATATCTATTTTTAAACCTACATCCTTAGGAATTACAATATTTATATTAGAAGCTCCAGTATCTATTTCAAAATTCAAATCATGTTTATTTCCTAGAATAAATGTTAAGTCTGATGCACCTGAATCTAAATCAATGTTTTTAACGGGAATATCTTCTAAATTTATTTCGCATGACACCGCTCCTAAATCAAAGTTTATATCCCAAATAACATCTTTATTTAAATAGAAGTCATATACTGCTTTATGTTTTTCTTGGCCTCTAATATTAAATTTTCTTGACTGAAAGTCTATAATTGCAATTTCATTATTGTTTTTATATCTTTCATTGAAGTCTAGTGGTCTTCCCCTTAGATCAGCTGATATAAGATCTTTATCAGTAGAATCCATTATAATCTTACTAGCTCCAATGCCTAAATTTAAATTCCCATACTTAGTTTCAGAAAATTTCTCAACAGCTACACTATTAAATCCAATCATTGTATTTGAATTATCTTGTGTAAATATACCATAAGCTATTATGATTACAAAGAATAATCCCCATGTAATATAAGACACAATTCGATTGTTTTTAAATATAATATTGATACCAATTGCAATTAATAATAATGGCCATAAATCGAAAAAACTTGTAAACACGTTAAAATTTATATATCCCAAATTAAAGAGTAATAGTAATAAACCTATTACAATAAGGAATAATCCACCAAATTCCTTACTTTTCACAAAATCCCTCCTTAAACCTTATTAAATCCTTATACCCCATATATTTATATATTATAGTAAATCATTAGTTATGTTTATAGAAAAGGAAAATATTTTAAAGTATATTACTTTGAAATTCCTAGTGAAATTATATGGTATAATGATTAATAATTAGAGTAATTTAGTCGGTTTAATGAGATATGAAGTTAATAAATTTTAACTAGGGAGGAATATTTATGAAAAATGGATTATATGAAAAGGTCTTAACTAAAGTAGCTAAGGAAAGTCTTGCTAATAAAGAATTTATAGAGATCAGAAATATAGATAATAGCGAACTCCCTAAAGTTCTAGCTACTACATATCAGAAGGTAATACGTGAAACTCTTTCTCAAATACAAGATAGAGAAGATAGAATAAAATTTATAAAAGGACTTAATAATACAATTGGTATAAAAGGTTTTGAATATGAGGATGAGAAGTTCAAAGAATTACTAACTGTTCATGAAGATAAAAAAGCTTATGATGAATTAAAAACTTTTAGGCCTAAGACATCTATAGCAACAAGTACCTTGTTTACTGGATATACAGGACCAACATTGTTAAGTGAATTAAGTAGGGAAATTCGTACTGCAGATGAGATAAATTTTTTAGTGTCTTTTATAAAATTTAGTGGATTAAGACTTATATATGAAGATTTAGTCGAATTCACTAAGAAAAATAAGTTAAGAGTTATTACAACATCCTATATGGGGGCGTCTGACTACAAAGCGATACTAGAATTAGCTAAACTTCCCAATACAGAAGTTAAAATATCATATGATACTAAAAGAACTAGATTACATGCAAAGGCATATCATTTTAAGAGAAATACTGGATTCAGTACTGCTTATATAGGTTCTTCTAATTTATCTAATCCTGCTTTATCTAATGGACTAGAGTGGAATCTTAAAGTATCAGAATATACTTCTATAGATGTTATAGATAGTATAATTAAAAATATTGAAACCTATTGGAATGATGATGAATTCGTGACTTTTAATCCAAAAGATGAAGAAAATAAGAAAGAATTAAAAGAATCACTAAAAATGAGTAATAAAGAAGATGCTTCTTATGTATTCTTTGATCTTAAACCTTATTCTCACCAAAAGGAAATATTAGAAGATTTAAAAGTGGAAAGAGAAGAACATAATTCATATAAAAATCTTGTAGTAGCTGCTACAGGGACAGGAAAGACCATGGTAGCAGCTTTTGATTATAAAGAACAGATAAAAAAGGGAGATAAGAAGCTATTATTTTTAGCTCATAGAAAAGAAATCTTAGAACAAAGCTTATATACTTTTAGAAATGTTTTAAAGGATCAAAATTTTGGTGAGCTTTGGGTTGA
>JAAYRG010000170.1 GCA_012518885.1 Clostridiales bacterium
CAATACCATTTTGTCCACAATCATATATTGTGTTATTACGGATAATATGGGAACCAATATGTTCTTTAGACCAACCAATCTTGTAAGCACTAAAAACAGCTTCTAATTGGTATTGGTAACCTGGTTTCCTGTGGGTTCTAGTACGAAGATTATGACCTGTGGATTCCTCTTTTCCAATACTAATTCCACTACACTTTGAGTCATGGATTATGTTATCTTCTATTATCCAACCCTTACTCCAATTAACCCCTAGTAGTCCTGGTTGGTCAGCTGTAGGAGGTGCCCATGGTGTTGCTGCATGAGCCATTTCAAACCCCTTAACAGTAATGTAGTTTAGCCCTGTTTTAACAGGATAAAAACAACATTTTCTAACGTTGATTTCTGTTAGTTCCTTATTAGGGTCTGCACCATTGAAGTTAGCATAAATCGTTGTTTTTTCATTATCTACACTTGCATACCACCTATAAATAGTATCTTCAGGGTTTAGTATTTTCTCTTTAGTATGCTTCCAAGGTGGATTAAATCCTATTGTACGAACTGTAGGGTTCTTTACTTCATCTAAGTCTTTAGCTTCATAGAAGGACTTGCCATTAAGGTAAACTTCACCAGTATGTACCTTATAATCCTCAGGATATAAAAGCCAGTCGCCTTCAATAACTTCCTGGTATGGATTATAGTCCCCAAAGAATGAATTAGGCAGTTCACACTTCCATACAGTTCCCTCAAGCTTCTCCCAATTTTGAATCCGTTCAGAACCTTTAATTACAACTTTTTCTCCCTCTGCTGCCTTGTAAACGATACGATTATAGTTACTAGTTCCTCCATTTTCTGGTTTTACCCATTCACGATATTCACCTTCATGGACAATAACTGTATCACCTGCTGTTGCAACTTTAGCTGCCTTAGAAATTGTTCTAAATGGATTATTAATATCACCATTAGAAAAATCATTTCCAGTTACCGAAACATGATACACTCTTCCCAATACATATCCCTCCTTCTAACAAAAAATAAATTAATGAGTAACAAAAATTCTAAAGCAGAATTTTAATGTGCAACTTGTATAGTTTTATTATATTATCCAGCAATTATTTATTGAATATAATAAATTGGGTTTTTTCTATAAAAATATGTTATTTTATTAGTCACTTTTTTCTAGCTTACTTCTTAACAAAATAAAAAGACCTAGATAAATCTATTAAATTAAAGTTAATCTAACAAATTTATCTAGGTTCCTAGAAACTAACAATATAGCACTATACATCCATAGATTAAGAAAGTTCTAGCTCCTTAGCCTTCTTCTTGTCTTCCTGTAAATAGAATAGCCCTGTTACCCCTATTCCAATAACCAATAGGACCATTATAAGGATAAATGGCAGTATTCTTGACTTATCACTAAGTAAGCCACCAATATATCCAAAGGGAATACTTACAAACATTACTATTGTTTGAAGCAAGGCAAGTATTCCAGAACGCTCTATTGGGTCAACATGAATTGCAACCAAGGATTCTCTTAAGGTATTTAATATAGAAACTCCTAAGGCTTCAAATAGTATTGATGCAAAAAGCATTATATAACCAAGGAGACTTGTAGCTCTTATTGATATTAATAAGAGGCAACTTACTATATAACTTATTGAGCCTAAATATAGGGGCATTTTCAAATTAGACTGCCTTATTCTTGCTATAACAGTGAAAAACAAAATAATAGATAAGACACTCTTGACCATTGGGAAGATTGGTAATAAGCTATCTGGTACTCCGATGTGTTTAGAAGCTAGTATCTGCCAGAATGTCATACTTATCATTATAACAATTTCTACTATAATACTAATAGCAACTGCAAACATAGTCCCAGATGAAGTAACCATCTTCTTATATGCATTTTTATAGCCTGCTAGCATTTGGCCCCATGACTTGCCTCTAGACTCCTCCCTCTTAATTCTTCCAACCTCTGTTTCCGTAGAGAACTTATACAACAATATCAACTTAATAGTCATGATTACAAAGGCATTAATATAGAGTATCCTAAGGGCAGGTACAAGGGTAAGCCTTGATACTAAAATTGATGATATTGGAGCAAATAAAGCTGAAAGATTAGAACAAATCATAACCAAAGAATATATCTTAGTTATCTTGTCTTTAGGTGCATCCTCAACTAGCAAGCAGTCCCAAGAGACAGTAGTTATCTTCATGGCACCATTAAGAAGGGCCGCCACAACAAAGAACCAAAACCCTTGGCTTGATGCCCATATAAGACAAGGGATAGACCATGCTATTAAATCAAATAATGCAGTAGAGTTTTTACGTCCAAATTTATCTACTATTGCTCCTGATAAGAAGGCAAAGATCATTTGGGAAAATAAATATATAGAAGTTACTATACCTACCTCAATGTCATTCATACCAAATGCAAGCATGTATACAGATGCATAAGGCAAGCACAAGTTCATTGATAACCCCCATAATGGCTCAGTATAAACAGCCGCCCTTGGGTTGCCACGAAGGGAGGTTAGGGTCCTAATTAGGGGGTGTTTTTGAATAAACTTTGTCACTAGTCATTCTCCTTTGTGTTAGCATAATTCTAGTATTCTTCTTTGACAATATGTTTAAACAGCCTACTTTTTCTTGCTGCCGTTAAATAGCAGTAAGGTTATAAACATAAACAAAGGAAAAACTATAGCTGTTAATATACCAGTCTTGAGTCTAGCTTGTTCTAACAAGACATCCTGGCCAAGTAAAATAGTTAGGGGCCTACTTACAGTCCTAACTCTATCTGAAACAAATCCAGCTATCCAAGGTCCAACCGATGCACCAAGGTCACCCATAACAGCTAATACACCAAACATTATGGTACCACCATAGGGTAGGCGTGCTGATGTAAGACTAATAGTTCCTGGCCACATAAGGGCAACTGAAACCCCTGTAAAGGCACAACCAAAGAGTGAAAATATTGGATTCCTAGAAAATACAGCTATGCTATAGCATATTACACAAAGGGCCGAACTTGCCATAAGGGCATACTTTAAATTGATTTTATCTCCTTTTAAGCCGTATAACATTCTAACAATTCCCATAAAACCTGCAAACAAACAAGGTCCAAGAATATCTCCAACTACCTTACTTACCTGTAAACCCTGCTGGGCAAATATTGATGACCACTGGGACATTGTAAGTTCAGAGGCTCCTGCACATGCCATTAAAATTAGGGCAAGCACAAAGTTCTTATTCTTCATTAAGTCTTTAAAGGGCATAGCATTTTTGTCATCCTTTATTAAAGGAGCAATTGGAACCCTTGCATACAAGAAGCAATTTATAAGGGGTACCATAGCCCAAAGAATAGGTAGCACATACCAATACCTATTACCAAAAGCAAATATAATAAGTGTAGAAATAAGGACAACAGCCATTTGCCCCCAGCAGTAAAAAGAGTGTAAAAGACTCATAGAAGCAGCCTTCCTCTCACCAGGAATAGCTTCTACAATTGGACTAACTAGGACTTCAATTGTTCCACCGCCAATAGCATAAAAAATAACTGCAATAGATATTCCAACATATGAATTAGGGAGAATATTGGGAAGAATACTAAATAAAATAAGCCCTAATGACGAAAAAACATGGGCTCCAACTATAGCAATACGATATCCAATTCTATCAGCGTACCTAGCTACAATAACATCAGTAACTAATTGAACTGCAAAGTTTAGAAAAACTATTCTTCCTAATTGTTCATAATTAAGGTCAAAATACTCTCTAAAGATTATAAAAAGTAAAGGGGCAAGGTTGTTTACTATTGCTTGTGTAACAAAACCTAAGTATGATGCATAAGTCGTGTGTTTGTACGTAAGCTTATGTCTATTCATTATGTATTGTATTCCTTTCAGCTATATTGTAAGTGTGTTACGAGGACGCACCTTTTAACATAACATATATGTTTAAAGTACGTCCCCGCAATAGACTATCTAATTACTTTAACTGCCTCTTCCTCTACAGAAAGACCAGCCTTATATAAATCCATAAATCTTTCAAATCCTGCTACATCTTCCTCATTTGGTTTAATTTCAGTTCCAGAATTCTCAGCAAATACATGGTTCTTTAGGTAGTCAGCTAGACTTTCATCTTCTTGTTTGTTTAACATATAGTTAGCAAGAAGTGCAATTCCCCACGCTCCACCTTCACCAGCTGTTTCCATTACTGATACAGGTGTCTTCATAGCTGCTGCTAGATAACTTTGGGCAACACCCTTAGTCTTAAAGATACCACCGTGTCCAAGAACACTGTTTATCTCAACATTTTCTTTATATAGAATATCAAGTCCTATATTAAGGGCTGCAAAGGCTGAATATATATTAGCTCTCATAAAGTTTGCAAGATTAAACTTAGAATCTGGCTTTCTAACAAAGAGAGGTCTTCCTTCATCTAGCTTAGTGATTGGCTCACCTGAAAAATAATTGTATGACATTAAGTCTCCACAATCTTTGTCACCTTCTAGTGACTTGTTAAATAACTTAGTAAAGATTGCACCCTTATCAACTTCCATTCCCATAAGGTCTGCAAATTCAGCAAATAAAGATACCCATGCGTTAATATCTGATGTACAGTTATTAACGTGTACCATTGCAACAGGCTCTCCTGATGGAGTTGTTACCATATCTATCTCTTCATGCACATTGGCTAAGTCTTCCTCTAGTACAATCATAGCAAAAATTGATGTTCCTGCAGACACATTTGCAGTCTTTGGTGCCACACTATTAGTTGCTACCATTCCTGTTCCAGCATCACCTTCTGGTGGACAAAGTGGAACGCCTGCTACTAAGTCCCCCTCTGGGTCAAGAAGCTTAGCTCCTTCCTCAGTTAGGCTACCAGCATCTTCACCAGCTACAAGTACCTTTGGAAGAATCTCTGTTAGCTTCCATGGGAAATTATAATCAGCTATAAGGTCATCAAACTGCTTAACCATCCTTTGGTTATAGTCATTTTTGCCGTAATCAATTGGGAACATCCCAGAAGCATCGCCAATACCAAGTACCTTTTTGCCTGTTAACTTCCAGTGCACATAAGCAGCTAGAGTAGCTATGTAATCAATATCACTTACATGTTCTTCTTTATTTAAAATAGCTTGATATAAATGAGCTATACTCCATCTTAAAGGAATGTTGTAATTAAACAAGTCCATTAATTCTTTTGATGCTTCACCAGTTGTTGTATTTCTCCACGTCCTAAATGGTACTAATAGTTCTCCATCCTTATTAAATGCCATATATCCGTGCATCATTGCACTAAATCCTATAGAACCAATAGTAGTTAAGGTTACTCCGTACTTTTCCTTAACGTCATTTTTCATGTCCTTATAACTACCTTGAAGGCCTGCCCAAATATCATCCAGTGAATAAGTCCAATAATTATCAATATAATCATTTTCCCAAGCATATTCACCACTTGCAATTGGTTCATAGTTTTCATCAATTAAAACTGCCTTAATTCTAGTAGAACCTAGTTCAATACCTAAACTTGTTTTGCCATTAATAATTGATTCTTTCCTTTTATTTAAAATATCATTACTCACTTTATCCACCCCTCTCAAATATGAAAAAACCTAGTTTTGTCCATAATACGCATCTTTCCCATGTTTTCTAAGGAAATGTTTGTCTAGTAACACCTGTGGTATACTTTCTATGTCAGGTGTTAGGGTAAGTGTTCTAAGTGCCATCTTTGCAACTTCTTCTAATACAACTGCGTTATGTACTGCTTCAGCTGCATCTTTACCCCAGGTAAATGGCCCATGGTTAGAGCATAGAACTCCTGGCATAAATACTGGGTCTATGTCTTTTTCTTTAAAGGTTTCAATTATTACTAAACCTGTATTCTTTTCGTATTCACTCTCTATTTCTTCTTTAGTTAAACTTCTTGCACATGGAATCTCTCCATAAAAATAATCAGCATGAGTTGTGCCGTAGCAAGGAATTGATTTCTTAGCTTGAGCAAAAGATGTTGCCCATGGTGAATGTGTATGCACAATACCACCAATATCTTTAAATGCCTTGTATAGTTCAATATGGGTTGGGGTGTCAGATGAAGGCTTGTACTTTCCTTCTATTTGGTTGCCCTCTAGGTCCATAACCACCATATCTTCTGGTTTTAAAAGGTCATAGTCTACACCACTTGGTTTAATTACAAAATATCCTGTTTCTCTATCTATACCACTAACATTACCCCAAGTATAAGTAACTAAGCCCCTTTTAGGTAATTCCATATTAGCTTCATACACTTGTTGCTTTAGTTTTTCTAACATATTATCATCCCTTTTTAATTAAATGTATGCTTATAAAAAGTGCCATTAACTAATATTAATATTGCAAATGTCATTTTCTCAAGGGAAAATGACATCTACAATAATTGAATATAGGTTATTATCTATTTAACTTCCAAGCAATATCTTGTAAGAATAATAATTGCTTAAAATCGTCTACCTTAGTATCTTTATGAATATGAACAAATTCAATTCCCATCATTTCTGCAAAGTCTTGCATATGTCTTGCATTAAGTGCATATGAAAGCACTGTATGGTGAGCTCCACCTGCTAGTATCCAGCATTCTGCACCTGTTAGTAAGTCTGGCTTTGCCTTCCACATAACACGAGCAACTGGAAGATTAGGCATTTCATAAATTGGGTCAACTGCTTCAATATCTTGTACGATAAGACGGAAACGGCCGCCCATATCTACTAGGGATACAACAATTGCATCTCCTGGATGTCCCTTAAATACTAGACGTGCTGGGTCTGCCTTGCCACCTATACCAAGTGGATGAACTTCAATTCTAGGCTTATCTCCTGCTAGAGATGGACAAACTTCAAGCATGTGAGCTCCAAGAGATAGTTCTCTACCCTTAGTTAAGTCATATGTATAATCTTCCATGAAAGCTGTTCCACCTTCAAGCCCTTCAGCCATTTGCTTCATGATATGTGTCATAGCAGAAACTTTCCAGTCACCTTCTCCACCGTAACCATATCCTGCTTCTGTTAATCTTTGTGTAGCAAGTCCTGGAAGTTGTTCCATACCATGTAAGTCTTCAAATGTATTAGTAAATGCACCGCAACCCTCAGCTTCAAGTAGTTTCTTCATAGCAATCTCTAGTTTTGCTTGATAACGAACAGCATCCATGTTATCTGTTGCTATAGTATACTTCTCTTTGTATTCTTCAATCAGGTCATCTACTTGTTTATCAGTAACTTCGTTAATAACTTGAACTAGGTCACCAACAGCAACTGTATTAACCTGCCAGCCAAGTTTAATTTGTGCTTCAACCTTGTCACCTTCAGTAACAGCTACTTGTCTCATGTTATCACCAAAACGCATAACTTTAAGATTCTTACTTACAGCAACACCAACTGCTGAACGCATCCAGTTACCGATTTTATCAATAACATCTTCATCTTCCCAGTAGCCAACTACAATTTTTCTTGGCATACGAAGTCTTGCTGCAATAAATCCGTGTTCCCTATCACCATGAGCTGATTGGTTTAAGTTCATAAAGTCCATATCAATTTCTTCATCAGGAATCTCGCGGTTAAATTGTGTATGGAAGTGGCAATATGGTTTTTCAAGTAATGTAAATCCATTAATCCACATCTTTGATGGTGAAAATGTATGCATCCAAGTGATAATTCCTGCACAGTTATCATCGTAGTTTGCTTCTTTTATTACTTTTGTAATTTGGTCCGGGGTTGTAACTATTGGTTTATAAACAACCTTACATGGAAGTAAACCTGAATTGTTTAATCCATCTACCATAATTTTAGAGTGTTCTTCTACTTGTCTAAGTGTTTCTTCTCCATATAGGTGTTGAGAACCTGTTAAAAACCAAAATTCATATCTTTTCATGTTTGACATATTAAACCCTCCTATTTGTTTAATTTATTAACTTACTAGATTATAAGTGTTTCCTAAAATGTTAAAGTTGTGAACATCCATTAATGTACACTTTAATAAATTATAAATTGTAAACCATAATTCTTATATTTTATCAATAATTATGGCACATTAACCAAACCTTAACTTTATTATATACTTTAGTTTATTTTTAGCAATTCCCTATACCTATTGAGTTTTTAAAAAGTTTCCTATTCCGACCTAATTTTTCTTGATATTGATAATTATTTAGTATAAAATATATAAAAAAGGAAAGGGTGAAGGTTATGTTAAAAGACTTGTGTGAACAGATTACTTGCGATGCTCCTTATATCATCAAAGAAGACAATCCACTAGGGACTCGCATAATGCGTCCTGAATATTCTATATATGTAGAAGACAAGAAAACCTACCCCCTTTCTAAAGCAGAGCATCTATTCGCAATATGTTGGAACATTAAAGAAAACAAGAAACTTTATGGTACCTTAAAACCTTCTGATGTATCGTTTTCCTACCAATATGAATTTAAGGAAAACACTAGGTCACAATTACATACTCATGAATATCTAGAACTTGCCTACATCGTATCAGGTACCTTTCATCAAAGAATAATTGATAAAGACATAGTTTTTAAAGAGGGAGACCTTTGTTTAGTAGATAAAAACTGCCTCCATCAAGACTACCTTGATTCAGAACCAGCAACTATATTATTTCTAGGCATCCCTAACACCATCCTAGAAACTATAATAGCTGATAATATAGTAACAGAACGAATTGTTTCCTTCCTTCAATCAGCCTTATCAAAACAGCAAAACATTCAACAATACCTTCATTTCAAACCAAAGTCGGTGGACCTAAACAAGGAGATGAATCAATCCTTTTACCAGCTCCTACAAGAATTAATTCGTAATGACGAAGGTTCAGTTTATATTTGTCATGGCCTGCTTATGAGGATATTTCAATTACTAAACAACAACTATGAATTTTCTCTTTCAAAAGACTTACGCAAGAAAATGAACTGGATGATTTACGAAGAAATTACAGATTACATAAAAGATAACTATAGCGATATAACAATACAAAAGCTCACAGAAAGATTTCACTTTCAAGAAGACTACTTTAACCGCTTGTTAAAGACTAATACGGGTATGACCTATATAGAATACGTTCAAGGTGTTCGCCTCTCCCATGCAGAAAGGCTACTCCTTCAGACAGATACCAAGATAGACCAAATAGCAGCCATGGTCGGTTATCAGAATAAGGGCTACTTTTATAAAATCTTTAAAGAACGTTATAAGGTGACACCTGGGACCTATAGGAAACTAAAAAAGATTGGCCAACTTGAATAGTGTGCCACTAGTACCTGTCTTTCACCCTATAAGCTTAAGAGAGGGAGTAATAGTATTTGAATTTTCATCGCGGCTAGGCCGAGACAAAATCCAATACAATAACTCCCTCATTTTTACATATTAACACTCCTTAATCCACACCATCATTTCTCCACTACCACGATTTCCCCAGTTGCAGTAAGGAACTAGGGTAAGGTCTACATCTTTTAAGCCAACTGGCTCCCTAGAATAAAGGTCATCCCCCTTCCAATCACTTGCCTTTAGTCTTTTTCCTTTTGCCTTTATAGTACGTACTCCACCTAATATATCTTCCCTATATTCTTCAACTAGCGGCTTACTAGTATCTACATAAATATTAGATAAATTTTCTCCGTTATCTATACTTTCCAAGCAGTAAACTAATGGGCCCTTTACAATCGCTGTCTTTCCAACATTTTCTCTTACTTCTGGATTGGCATAGACAAAGTGGGCTGGCATATCAAAGGATAGGTTTATAACTTGGTCCTTAAAAGTTTCTTCAATAACTCCATAGCCCTTTTCTATCTTAAGCTTAACATCCTTGCCACCTATTCTAAGAACTGGGTCTTTAGCATAACTTGGAATCCTAATGTATAACCTACCCTTTACACTTTCTCTTGCTGTTACCTTTATCTCTACATTAGAATCAAATGGGAACTTAGTCTTTACTTCTAACCTAGTAGGAATACCATTTATCTCACCTTCTATAGCTCCTGCTACAAATAGGTTTAGCCATATACTGTCACTTGTCTTAAACCAGATATATTCTCCTAAGGAAGATAGGGTCCTGGCTATATTAGGAGGGCAACAGGCACATCCGAACCACTTTTGGCGAACTGGTTTAACATGGGCCATTGATGTATGGTCTAGACAATTATTTGGCCAGACTTCTAGAGGATTCACATAAAAGAAACTCTTGCCGTCCATTGCTATTCCAGATAATACTGTATTAATTAGGGCCCTTTCCATTGTATCAATGTATTTAGCATCACCTGTTATTTGGGCCATTCTTCTTGTAAACATTGCTAGTCCTATAGACGCACAAGTTTCTGCATAGTTCCTATCATTAGGCAAGTCATAATCTGTGGTAAATCTTTCATAGGCCCCAGAACTTCCAATCCCTCCAGTTATGTACATTCTTTTCTTAACAATATTGTTATATAAGGCCTCACAAGCATCCATTAGGCTCTTATCTTGATACTCATAGGCAATGTCTGCCATAGCTGAGTACAAATAAACTGCCCTAACTGCGTGACCTTCTGCAGTATCTTGTTCCCTAACTGGCTTGTGGCACTGGGAGTATAGTGGGTTAAATGGGTTTGGATCTCGGAATATATCTACATAATCCTCCCTTTCATGTTCAGTAACTAGATAGTTTGGCTCAGTTCCCCGTCTATCAATAAACTCCTTTGCCATATCAAGATAGGCTTTCTTCCCTGTTACTTCATACATCTTAACTAGGGCTAGTTCAATTTCTTCATGGCCTGGAACTGCGTTTTTATACCTAGGCCTATTAAATACTTCACAGATTAAGTCAGCGTTTTTCTCCATGATTTTAAGTAACTTATCTTTTCCTGTGACCTTATAATAGGCAACTGCAGCCTCCATAAAATGCCCTGAAGTATAGAGTTCATGGCCTTCTTTTAAGTTACAAAACTTCTTGTCTGGCATTAGAATTGTAAAATGAGTATTTAAGTAGCCATCTTCTTCTTGAGCCATCCCTATTAAATCAATTGCTTCATCTGCTAATTTTTCTAGTTCCTCATTTGGTTCATAAGATAAGGAGTAGGCTACCGCTTCTAACCATTTTGCAAGGTCAGAGTCTTGGAATACAAATCCGTGAAAAGTTCCTTCTTTAAGACCTGCAGCTACCTTGAAGTTTTCTATACAATGACTAGGTTCTGCATCTTCTACTCGGTCATTTAAAGCCTCCCATTGATATGGTATTATTTCTTTTGTAACTAACTTCGTGTATTTGGACCAAAAATCATCTTTAATAGTTACATTTCCTAGGGCTAGTAATTGTAATTTTTCTTGACCCATATTTCCCTCCTTAAAATAAATAATTGATTTCCAGTAACTTTATTATAAATGAATTTCTTTATAAGTATTTTTATTTTATATTTTCCTTAACTAGCTTGGACCCAAAAAATAATTTATTTTAGATAATGATATAATACCCTTATTAAAACCTATGATTTACCTGGCCAATTTTATATTTATTTAAAATAATCAAAATTTCAATTGACCTCATAATCTTTTTTTACTATAATACTAATATAAGCATAACACATTAATGTGTTAAATAACTCAGGATGAAGGTGAAAATATGTTACACATTACGTCTCTTAATGAAGGTTTAGAAATCTTTAAAGCATTGGGTTCTGATATTAGAGTTCAGATACTTAATATATTGCTTGAAGACAACAACAAAAGTATGCATGAACTAGCAAGGGAACTAAATATTACCAATGGTGCCCTAACTAACCATATTAAGAAACTAGAACAAAGTGGACTAATTACTACATCTAAAGAGTCCAACAAGCATGGCAACCAAAAGATTTGCTCTGTCCATTTAGATAAGATACTTATTGACCTAGAACCTAAGGAAGACTTTGAGAATGTTTATAATACTGAACTTAGGGTGGGCTATTTCTCTAATTATAAGATTAGCCCAACTTGTGGCCTTGCCTCAAGGGATAGCATAATTGGTGAGGTTGATGACCCCCGTTACTTTGAACACCCTGATAGGTATAATGCGGATATATTATGGTTTACAAAGGGGTTTGTAGAATACACAATTCCTAATTTTATACCTAGTTCACAAGAAATCACCCAAATATCTATTTCCTTAGAGATAAGTTCTGAAGCTCCTGGTGTTAATAATGTTTGGCCATCAGATATAAGCTTTTCCCTTAATGGTGTCCATGTAGGTACTTGGATATCACCTGGTGACTTTGGCGATGTTAGAGGTTTATTCACTCCTGATTGGTGGCCACAAAACTGGAACCAATATGGACTTCTTAAACTTCTGGTTGTTAACAAAAAGGGAACCTTTATAGATGGTCTAAAGATATCTAATGTTTCAATTCGTGACATTATTAAAGACGACCAAGAAAGTATAAAACTTCGTATGGCAGTTAATGAAGATGCTGAACACGTAGGAGGCCTAACTATTTTTGGTAAGTCCTACGGTAATTACAGTCAAGATATTAATGTTAGCATCCATTATACTCCTACTGAAGACGAATTAGAAGATGACCTTGAGTCAGCAGATTAATTTTATATCTTGATAGCACAAATGGAAGGATTAATCCTTCCATTTTTTGTGGGGACAACGTCCATTCTTGGCTACGGCCCTTAGTTCAACATAACATCCACAAGCATTGCAAGTCGCTACATTAAGATATTTGCAGGATTTACACACCGCTATTCTTGCTTCGTAGCGTTCTTGTTCTACTTGATGGTCTGTCTTTAGTGCATTCATATACTTTTCAATCATTTTCTGGTCTTCTTCTGCACTATCGTAAATCAAACACTTCTTACAAATGTTCATTATTATCTACTCTTTCGCAATCCTAACTTCAACAACACTACAAGGTGGCATTGAAATTACAAGATTACCATTCTTATATTCATAAGCTGTAAAGTCAACCTCTTTTACATTATCAGGGTCTTCGAATGTATTATGGGCCTTCATATCTTCATGGCTTACAATCTTAGCTTCCACAACCTTATAACCATCTTCAACCAATAATACTTCTACATCTTCACTGTCTGTTGCTGATAGGTTATTAAGTGTAATTGTAATAACATCATCCTTGTCTATTGATACTGATTCTGTAATCTTTGGTACCTTCCACTCTCCTAGACCTACTTCTTCTACACCAGATAAGTCACTACTTAAAAGGTCAGCACCTTGGTGGTGACGGTACATATGCATTACATGGTAGGTAGGTGTCTTAATCATATCTGGACCTTCAGTTAGAATTACAGCCTGAAGAACATTAATCATTTGTGCAAGGTTAGCCATCTTTACACGGTCAGAATGTTTATTGAAGATATTTAGAGTAATACCAGCTACAAGGGCATCCCTTACTGTGTTTTGTTGATATAAGAAACCTGGATTAGTACCTGGTTCAGCAGTATACCATGTTCCCCACTCATCAACTATCATTCCTACCTTTTTATCTGGATCGTACTTATCCATAATCTTACCGTGACGAGTAATTAAGGTATCCATATAAAGAGCCTTGTTTAGAGTCTTGTACCACACTTCTTCATTAAAGTCAGTTGCACTTCCCTTTATCTCCCATCCTTCTGGATGTACATAGTAATGAAGAGACAAGCCATCCATAAAACCATGGGCAAATTCCGCATAATTAAAGGTTGTTCTTAATACTTCTTCAGTCCAGCGGTAGTCATCAACATTAGCACCACAAGCAATCTTCTTTATAGGGTGGTCAGGGTTATAACTTCTTACATAGGTTTGGTAACGGCGGTATTCATTTCCATAAAAGTCTGGATTCATATTACCACCACAGCCCCAGTTTTCGTTACCTACAGCAAAGTAATCTACAACCCAAGGTTTTTCTCTACCATTTTTCTTTCTTAGGTCTGCCATAGGAGAAACACCATCAAAGGTCATGTACTCAACCCATTCTGACATTTCTTGTACAGTACCGCTTCCAAGGTTACCGTTGACATAGGTCTTACAACCAATTTGCTCACATAATTCCATAAACTCATGGGTTCCAAAACTGTTGTCTTCAACAACCCCACCCCAGTGGGTATTAATCATCTTTTTTCTAGATTCTTTAGGACCAATTCCGTCCTTCCAGTGATATTCATCTGCAAAACATCCACCTGGCCAGCGAAGCACTGGAACTTTAAGTTCCTTTAAGGCTTCAACAACATCTGTTCTCATTCCATTTACATTAGGAATATCTGAATCTTCTCCAACATAGATTCCTTCATATATTCCTCGGCCAAGATGTTCAGCAAAATGACCGTATACTTCTGGTTCAATCCTATCTTTTCTTAACTTCTCATTAATATGTAATTTTGCCATATTATCAACCTCATTTTTATATTCTTATTCTAGCCAATCTAACTAGTTATCAAAGCCAAACACTGGTCTCATATCTTTATCCCACTTTAACTTCATAAGCATTGCGTGACGATTAGGATTATACAAAGGATTTCCTACTATTTCTTTTTCAGTTCTTGCATGATAGACCATAATATCATTGCCTTCTTCATCTACTGTAAAAGAGTTATGGCCTGGACCATATATCTTTAAATCTTCGTCTGACCTAAGTACAGGATAGCGTTCTTTAGTCCAACTTTTTGGGTCTAGAAGGTCTGAGTCTTCCTTGGCACTAAGCATACCAATACAGTAGTTTATGCCTGTATCACTTGCAGAATAGGTTAAATAAATGTTACCATCCTTCTTAATAACTGCTGCCCCTTCATTTACCCAAAAACCATGTCTTTCCCAATCATAATCAGGTGTTGTAAGTAGAACTTGGGCAGTAGATAGCTTGCATCCGTTTTCCATTTTAGCTATATAAAGATTTGATATTTGCTTGCCTACCCCAACCTTTTCTGCCCATATATAATAATATTCTCCCTTACTTTCTAAAACAGTAGCATCAAGAGAAAATGCCCTAAAGGAAAATTCATCATGGTCTGCACACTGCATTTTGCCTCTTTCTATCCATGGGTCATTAATGGGGTCGTCTCCTTGGCATTCAAGGACGTATGGACGTATATTCCAAACATCTTCCTTTTCACCACCAGCAAAATAAATGTACCACTTGCCGAATATGTAATGTATTTCAGGTGCCCAAATATGCTCACTCATAGGGCCACTTTCATGTTTTCTCCAAATAATGTGTTCTGTAGCAGTAGGAAGTTCACTAAGAGTTTTAGCACGTCTTATGGCTATATAGTCATATGTTGGAATAGAGGCAGTAAAATAATACCATCCATTGCTATGACGATATACATATGGGTCTGCCCTTTGTAAAATCCAAGGCTCATTATATTTTACTGTCGTTTTGTTATTCATAGCTTCTCTTACTCCTATCTAATTGTAATTATATAAATCTTTTTTCTAGTAGATTTTTTAGCTTGATTTTAATATCACGCTTCTAAAATCATACTATTATTATCTTATGTTTACCTATTCCTAAATTACTTTACTTTTTTCTTATTTGATGGTTATAAAAATGGAGCCATCAAAACTGACGGCTCCATCATTTATTTATATGCCGTGTCTATTCTACTGAAAGCAATTCTATATAACTTGCTTCACCTGTTATAAATACATACATTGGATCTGAAGCTGTAGCAGCAACTGGTGCTGTTACATCATAAGTATATTCTGTACCATCAGCTGCAACTATCGTTGCATTTAGACTTACATTACTATCTTTTCTTGATATCTTTGCAGTTACTTCTGCATCCATCATAATCTCTACGAACTTATCCCAGTCCCAAGTATATGATGCTGCATCAGCAGGTAGGTCACCATTATCTGTTGCAAATCCCCAGCCAAATGCATCTGCTCTTAGAACACCGTATTCAGCATATCCTTCATAATTCTCTGCACTAGCTACCTTGTCTGCTTTAACAGGAGTATTAGCAAATGCTAACACATAGTTATCCCAGTTGTTAATTCCTGATGAGTAGTTATTAAACTTCATAGTAATGCTCTTACCATCTTTAAGTTCATAACCATCTGTATTAGATGTCCAGAATCCATTATCTGTAGTTGGCACACCAACTGTTGCTATTGCATTCTCATCGATAGTTGTTACTGTTTGACGCTCTGGTTCAACTTCAGGTTCTTCGTCTGCACTACCTGCTACTTCTTCTGCTTTACTTGGGTCACCAAGTTGATATAGAGTAGCTACTTGACCATCAGTTAAGGAATAATCAAATATGTGTAAATCATCTACATAGCCCTTATAGATTGAATCCCAGTAGTTAATTCCAAAAAATGCTTCAAAGTTGTCTGATGCATCCATAATTCCTGTTGCAAGTCCGCCATATGCATTGTCGGAAGCGTCAAAAGCTAATACACCGTTTAGGTAAAGTTTTGCACCATTTCTATCAAGTCCATCTTCAGCAAAAGTATAAATATTTCCAGTTGCAACTAATGTTATATGAACCCATTCTCTCTTACCATGGATTGAATCATCAGCTGCATAAACCCATGGCCACGCACCAGTTTCTGAGTTTCTATTCCATACAACAGGGAATATCTTAGCTGAGTTAGTTCCCCAGTCAGATTGGGTAATGTTAATCCATTTTACTGTGTTATCAACATCATTCATACCCATATTAGAACCTAATTGAAGGGTAGGTCCGTATGTACTAAGTCTATCTGCATTCATCCAGAATGAGATTGAATATGTTTCTGTTTCAAGAGGTTCAATATCAAATTGTAAACCAAAGTTACCATCTATGTAAGCACTGTTTCCAACTGGTCCTGGTTGGTACTGTACCTTTGCAGGTACTTCGTTACCATCTTTATCTACATAGGTATCTGATTTTGCAATTCCCATGTTGGCACCATCATTAGGACCTACATCTTCTGTGTTAATAACTGTATGAACACCTTCTTCTGGTCCATCAAATGTAAAATGATACTTAGCTTCCTTGGTAAGCTCTTCTGGTTCTGCCATTGTATATTCTACTGGTTCTTCTTCTTTAGTTTCTTCTGTTTCCTGGGGGACTTCCTTTGTTTCATCTACTACTTGTGTGTCCCCATCGCTTTCCTTTGGGTCATCTTTGCCACATCCCATTATAAGGACAGATGTCATAACTAGTGTTAATAGAACTGCTAATAATTTCTTTTTCACATTAATACCTCCCTGTTGTTAGTTTATTTATTGATTATCTTCAACCATTTGCTCATACATAGCTACTTCTTCTTCAGATAAAATATCATATCCGTTAGGTCCAAAGTAATCTAACATAGCTGTTGCATGGTAGAAGTTAGCCTTCTCTGTTGCTTCTGTTGCATAGTCTGCTGCCTTTGCTTGACCACTATCTACTAAGTCATGGATACCAATCTTATTGAAGTATTCATCACAGAAGTTCCAGTAGCCTGCAATACTTGTCCAACCAAACGGAATTGGTTGCATACAACTTGCAAAGTATTCCTTCCAGTAACCCTTATGTTCTTCATCCATACCCTCAGTATACATATCAATATAGCCATCCCAAACTTCTTCATTTAATGTTATAGGTGCTGGCATAACATCATACTTAAGAGCTAAACCTGATTGGTTAGTAATTGATTCGTCATTATATACTTCAATTCTTGTCTTCCAACCATCAACCCCAAAACTCATAAACTTAAGCAGTTCATATGCTTCACGTGGATATTCACAAGATGTAGTAATTCCACCAAAGTCAATAGTTGCTATACTATTATGACCTTCTGCCTTAGCATCCTCTTCCTGAACTGGTGGGATAACATAAGGTACAATATCTAGGTTATATTGTTCAAATGCTTCAGTAGCCCAAGTTCCTTGGTAGGTCCAGAAAGCTTCTGTAAACAGGGCTACGTGGCCTGAAGAACCTGCCCAACCTTCCCAGTCTCCATACCAGTCTTCCATCTCTTGAGTCTCTGGTACTGGGGCAATATAGCCACCTTGTTTTAGGTCTGCGAATTCTTGTTCACCAACAGCCCAAACTCCTAAGTCAAATCCTTTACCGTCAAAGCCAAATTCCCCAATGATGTCTTGTCTAGCTGCAATACCGTAATAAGAGTCAAGCCTGTTGTAGTAACCCATACCGTAGTAAGCCATTCCATCTCTTGAATCAAGAACAGTTGCGTCCTTAATAAGTTGGATCATCTCATTCCAAGTCCAGTCTCTACTTGGTGCAGGTATATTAAGTTCTTCTAAAACATTAAGATCAATATACATTATTCCAGGGAAGAACTTTACTGGTACGCCAAATCTTCCACTTGTTTGATAGGTTCCAAGACCAGCTGAATTAACTGTCTTAGCTAAGTTTTGTGTTTCTGGGTCAGAATCCCATAAGTTTGAAATATCTGATAATAAGAAGTTAGATAAGGCAAAGTCCGCATCTGAGTACATAATTACATCTGGTGTTTCGTTGTTAGAAACTAATGTAAGTAATGTATCATTATACGTAGCTACATTCTCATAAACAGCATTAACTGTAATATTAGGATATAACTCCATAAATCTATCTGCCAAATACTTAACAGTCTCATCTTGATCAAAGTGGAAATATGTAAGGGTGATTTCTTCATCTGTCAAATCAGTCGCCTTCTTGTATGTAATATCTCCAATTTGGACATCTTCTGTCTCTCCAGATACTGTATCACTTGAAGTACCCTTTGATTTTTCTTTTGAGCCCCCACATGCTGTTAAAGTAAGCACTAGCGTAAGTGCTAGAATTATCAGTGCCAACCTTTTTCTCATAATTTACCTCCTAAATATATATTAGTTTAACTCTGGGATTATTTGACACCCCCATGTGTATATTATAGCATGTATTTTGATAAAATCTACATTATTTTATGAATTATTTTAAATTATTTTAAACAATATTGGAGCTTTTAAAAATATTATCCTAAAAATCCGACATCTTTATTGAATTTTTATATTTTTTTGATAGCTTTTATATAAAAAACTAATTTAATTTTTATTCTCCAGTAATACCACTTCGGTCAACACTTTCAACAAAGTATTTTTGGAACACCAAATATAAGACTAGGAGAGGCAATATACTAAGCACTGTTCCAGACATATTAATAGACTCATTTAAACTTGTAATTGTAGTATTGGCTGTAACTGCATACTCAGAATAGTTAGAAGAAAAATTCTTTAACTGAACTACTAAGGTAGTCCACCCTGATTCTTGCAAAACTCCAGTTACATACATCTGGGTTAGGTATGAGTTATTCCAGTACCATACAAAAGAAAATAGTCCGACTGTTATAAAGGCTGGTACTGAAGACGGTATTGATACCCTAAGAAATGATTGGAAGTATCCTACACCATCAACTTGCGCCGCTTCTATTAATGCATTTGGTATCTGTTGAAAGAAGTAATAAAATATAAGTATGTAAATTTGGGCATTTATTCCCATTCCCAAAATTGCTGGTAATATAAAACCCCATATAGTCCCTAAAATTCCAATATTAGAGTAAAGAACATAAGTTGGAATCATAGTAATTTGGTCAGGTAGTATAAATGAGAAAATTATAATAGCAAGTATCACCTTCTTAAAAGGGAATTCAAATCTTGCTAGACCATAGCCTATTAGGGCACAGGAGAACATATTACATAGGGTAGGAAGCCCCGCTATAATTACACTTTGAAGAAAAGACTTCCAAAAATCCATACTCTTAGCTGCCTGCATATAATTCGATAGGTTTAGGGAACTAGGAATCCAATTTATGGATGAATCTAGTAGGTCATCTAAGGTCATAAAACTTGTACTTACCATATGCAAGATTGGGTAGATATAGATAAACCCAATAGATATAAGGAGTAAATATATAAGGGTCATTTTTAAAATGCCTTCTTTATCCTTGCTTCCTAGCATAAGCTTTCGAAACTTGTCTTTATTCATATTTCTCAAAGAACCCTTATTCGAAATCTTCATAGCTAGTGAACTTGCCTTTCTTTTCTGCTTTCTTGAACTTTCTAGCATTTCTAGCATTTCTCCTTTCTATCTTTCTTGCCGTTCTTCTATCTTTCTTCATCTGCTTTCTAACCTTCTTAGCCTGACGCTCGTAAACATCCTTACGGCCCATGATTAGTCCAGCAAATAATAAAACTATAAGTACAACTACTAAAGAATATACCCATGCCATAGCCGATGCATATCCATAGCCCTTTTCCTTAGTACCTGAGAACATAGCCCTTTGAATTAGTACTATAATGGCATTAGATTCGTTTCCAGATATATAAACCACTGTATACACACAGTTAAGTAAGATTAGGGACTTAATATTAGGTAGGGTTATTTTCCAGAAGCACTCCCACTGGGAACCTCCGTCTATCTTAGCCGCTTCATACATAGACTTGTCTATCTTTTGCAGACCTGAAAGGAAAATAAGTATTTGAACACCAGAATACCAAAGTATCATAATCATATTTGTAAATATATCTGAGATAGGTTCAGCCAAATAGTAAGGCAAAAAGTTTGATATGGCCCCTGAAATTGCTTGGGCATTAAGGGCAGAAACAGATACTGCACCTTCAGCTGAGAGCATTCCCATAACTGGACCACTCACAATAATTACCGGTAGGAAAAATATTAGTCTAAAGGGACCCTTAAACTTTATCCTTTGGTTTAACATCATAGCTATCATTAATGCAAAAACATTAATTACTGGCACTGATATTAGAGTAGAAACAAGGTAGTCTACAATATGGGGTATAAACTCTGGATCAGATAATAGGATTTGAGTAAAGTTACCAGTCCCTACAAAGTTAAAGTTCTTCCCAATTGGTGTAATCCTAATATTGTTAAGGGCGTACCAAAAGGATGTCACAAGAGGGTATATCAAAAACAATATAGCTCCGATAATCCAAGGAGATACAAATATTAGGCCTGTAATAGCTTTACGCCTTGATAATTGCCCGCGTTTAACTTTATTTTTTTCCTTTTTGACTTTTGCAGCCCTTTGGACTGTTATATCTTTCACTTGTATCACCTCGCATCACCAATTTTGTATGACATTGCCGGTATTTTCATTCCATCCACACTAGCATCTGAATCTGCATAGTTTACATATATAGCAATTCCATTATCATAGGTAACTCTTGTAACACCATCATCGCCTTTTTCATGGTCTACTATATAGGCGCCATCTAGCAAACTTGCTAGCTTGCGAAACTCTCTATCGTATTCAACAATTGTATCCTTATAAGCCGAATACTCGCTAGAGTACAGGTCCGCAGAGTTGGTATAAACTAAGGCTGATGAGTTCTCATAAGTTATGTAGAAGGATGGATAAACTCCTGCCTCTACCATCCTTAAGAAGTATTCTTTTTGGTTTGCTTCAAAGTTTACGTATTCAGAATACATTGGAATAATACCCTTTAATACCATTGATAAAAAAGGAACTTCCTCATCTACAGTCATATAACTTGATGAACTAAGAGGCATATCTAGGAATCCATCAGTATAATTCCACAAGTATGAATAGGGTTGTTCTAAAAGCAAGTCAGTTTTTTCATACATACTAGATATCAAGCCTGTATAATCATCTCCGCTATCATATCTCGTATAGTAGTTACTTTGATAACTATAGGAAAATAGGTTGTTTGATATCCCTGCTATCGCTAAGTTATCCACACCCTCATCAGTGTAAGAACTTACAAAGTTTGATAATAGCTTATTAGTTCTTGCAGGTGTTAAAAACTCAAACTCCTTATACACTTCCTTGTAAACCTTTTCTATATAGGTACGTTTATTAACCCTTTTAACTACATTAAAAGTAGAGTTTGTTTCTGCAGGGTTTATTCTAAGGGCATCATTATAAAGGTAAAGATTATAGTCTTTTTCCTCGGCTTCTTTTATTAGGTCGGTTAGGTCTTTGGTTCCACCTATGGACTTGTCAGCCTTATACTTTTTAATTGGAAGGTCATATAAACCACCCTTTTGCCAGCCCTTGTAAACTGATATAAGACTTTCAATCCCCTCGTCTTCTAACTCAGAATAGATTTCCTTAATATTATCTGTTGTAGTCATGGTTACGGCTTTTTTAAAGATTAACCACTCTTCCCTATCTGCACCTAAGAAGTCTACCCTAGTGTTGTATGATATATCTTTTAACTCAACTAAGTTGTTTTCTAGTAAATAATTTCTATATTCTACTGCAAGTCCTGCATAGTCTGCACTATCTCCATCAACTAAGATATAACGAACCTGCATGTCCATATCTGTTCTATTTCTTTCAACACTAGTTACAGTTCCAGTGTTTGAGTTGTTTAAGGGTTGCACAAAAATATCACGAATCATAAACTTTGCAAATATCCTGTTATAGTTTACTGTCGCCCCATTAGGGTGGGCTTCTATACTTGCCCTCTTGTCTCCCTCTTCTACAATACCAAGATAACCAATTTCCTTGTTGCTATGAATCATCCCAAAAACAGGAGCTATTACATCATTTGGCTTCCTTACTGTATCATACATATCCCACAACAATCTTGTGATTCCTGAATCAACAAAGCCAATATCATTGCCGTAAATAGGTTGGGAAAAACCCGAGTTAAATCTCCCTTCCTTATCATCAAGATATATTAGGGCACCGTTACCATCTGGAATAAGCATGTAACCATCTTCCTCGTCCATATATGTATAACCCATGAAAGGATATAGGCTTATTGTAGAGATATAGGTTCCTTCAGTGTTTTCTACAATAGATTCACTTGGTACCCCTACCACTAGCTCATTACCTTCTAAGGCAACATTAACTGTTAAGCCAAAACCATAAGATGGGAAGTATACTTGGGCCGAAAATCCATTGTCTGTATAGGAAAGTTCAATTGTATTCTCTGTTGTAAGTAAGTCTACCTGGTATGTATTTGTGGTACCAATAATTGCATTAATAACAAGTCCTGACTTCATGTATCCATTCCAAGTCTTATTACTAGTCCCATCGTCCTTTTCATCGCTTAGGGTGGATTCTATTATTTCACCAGTTTCCTTGTTTTCTAATATTATCGATAACCTAGGACTATAAAGGTACATGCGGTAACTTTCACTTTCAGCAACTAGGTCATAGTCTTTAAGTGTTACCCACTGTGACTTATCAACCTTACCAACTGCTTCATCGTCTTGGCTAGCCCCTTCCTCTTCTCTTTTAGTCTCTTCACTAGTTTCTTCACCGGTTGATGTTACCACGTCTTCTTTAGAATCTTCGCTAGTAATACCTGCTGCCAAAATAACTTCTGACATAAAAGAAATAGTCAATACCACAAGAAGAGCAAGGCATATGATTTTTCTGACTTTATTCCACAATTCGGTACACCACCTCTCCTATAACTTCAGTAATAAACCCAAATACTTGAGCCCATAAAACATAAAGAACAAATAGTATTAAGGCCATAATTAATATTGTGAAAATGGTTAAACAAATAACCTTAAAAGTTTCTTTTGGAGTATAATTATTTACTTCTTTTATCCCAATAACTCCTATAACAATAACCCAGCCAACCATTAAGAAGGTAATCATTGTTATTAGAAATTGTTCATTTAAGGTAAGTACATGGGTAAGAACAAACCTAATTGGGACAAATAAGATATAAGGCATTAAACTATAAGCAAGGAAGGTATAGATTTTCTTAACTGTTCCTTCTCCTTCGTTAATAGTACAAACTAGGTAATGACATACTGTAATAGCAAATATTACAATTGCTATCATTCCTAAATCAGATAAGACTTCATACCTGCCCTCTGGCACAGTCTTTTGCAAAAATCCACGTAAATACTTATCAATAATAAACTCTATTGCAAAAATAACCACTATTATAGTAGGTGCTATATAAGATGCACGGTTTTGCCTTGCAATACCATAAGAACCATCTATTGGGTGATACATATAGTGTTTGGCATATTTTAGGTTGGAAATAATCTCATTCTCACCTAGCTTAGCCTTTAACCTTCTATATCCAGAAAAGATATTTTTCTTATCATCTATAAGTTTTAAGGCCTTCTTAACTAACCAAATCCCAATAACTATACCCACTAGTTTTACTATATTCTCTTGCAACCAAAGGTTACGGATTTCCCAGAAGGCATCTGAGTAACCCTCTTCGTCATTAGCAAGCTTGGCATAACTTAGGGCTAGCTCATAGTTTTCTTCTTGAAAGTAAGCCCTTCCTATAGCTTGGTTTGCATAGTTAAACATACTATTCATTTTAAGTATCTCGGTTAAAGGCTCCTTACTCTCTGTATACCTACCATTAGAGTAAAGGTATAGGGCCTGGTGCAAAAGGTTTGTAAATTCAGTTGGTTCATAAACTTGAATCTGGGCCTTGTCTGTATCAAGAACATATATCCTATCTTCAAGGTCAACTTGTATGGCAGAAACTAAGGTAGAAAGACCAACCCTTTGGGTCCCATCATCAAGGCCACCAAATACATAAAGAAGGTCCCCTTCCCCGTTATATTCATATATGTAACCTTGCTGAGATGCCACATATATATTGTCATGGTTACCTGGTGCTACTGCTGCAGGTATCCTATCATACTCTGTTTTACCAAGGAGGTTAGTCCCTGCAATATTAAGTTTCTTTAGGGTGTTCTCCTTATCACCACGAGTAACTGTATATATTAAGCCCTTGTCATCAATGGCTAAATTATCAGGTGTAGAAGGTACATTACTTACCATCTTTCCACGTTGTTCATCAGTTAGTATGGTTCGGTAGATAATTGTCATAAGATCTGCCGATGCAAAGTTAGTTCCAAAATACCCAAGAAAGCTACCCCCTTCTAAGGGAGATATTTCTACTATACCGTTAGTGTTAGACTCAGCTACAATAAACATAATTCCCGCATCATTAACTACAACCTTAAGCGGAAGGAAATCAAGTCTTTCACCATATAGTGGGTTGTTTGGTTTAGTATAGGTATTAAGTAATTCCCCTTCTGGGTCAAACTCATAAACAGCTCCTGCATCTCTATCGGCTACATATACATGTTTATCATCAGTTACAAATACCCCTTTTGGAGTTATAAGGTCACCTTCTCCAATAGTCTTTATTAATTCCCCCTCAAGGTTACCAACCACTATTCTTGCATTTTCAGTATCAGCAATGTATATTTCCCCATCCTTAGTAACATGCATATCACTAGGTCCAGAAAAGCTCTCATCACCAAACTTAGTTATTGTCTTATGTGGTAGGTAGGACGTTTGAGTTTCATTTACATTGCCGTATCCATCTATGGTAAATGTTTTATAGGGCGTCTTGGCAGTTGCAACACTAGGGACTAGCGAACTTA
Source organism: Clostridiales bacterium (assembly GCA_012518885.1). Taxonomy (GTDB): domain Bacteria; phylum Bacillota; class Clostridia; order Lachnospirales; family Lachnospiraceae; genus JAAYRG01. The sequence continues at coordinate 25,289 of JAAYRG010000170.1, forward strand.
ATAAGACCGCTAAGAGGAAGATGGCAACTATTTTTATAGTCCATTTTCTTTGTTTCATTTTTGCTTCCTTTCTCTTGTCACTTTCTATTTAATACCTGAGTGTGCCATTGTATTCATTACATTCTTTTGCAGAAGAATAAACAATACAAGGTTTGGTATAAACATAATCAGCGTCGCTGCTGCTGCTATTCCTTGACCTGCAACTGTATTATTTGCATTTGTTAAGGAGTTCATATAGAAGGTAAGACTCTTCATACTATCGTCGTTAATATAAAAGTTTGACGTTTCCATATTGGTCCAAACTTGTTGGAAAACAAGGATTGCCGCAGTTGCAATTGCAGGCTTAATCATAGGGATAATTAACTTGCGATAGATATGAAAATCTGATGCCCCATCTATATAAGCCGCCTCAATTAATACCTGTGGCACTTGGTCAACAAATTGCTTAACAAGAAAGAGTGCTACTGGTACCGACAAAAGAGGTAATATGTGGGCCAGGTATGAATCCACTAAGCCTAGTTTGGCAATTATTAAGTATCTAGGAATTGAAACAGCTGTAGCAACAAACATAATAGCTATTTGGTTTATTTGCATTAGCATATTTCTTCCCCTATATTTAAGCTTGGACAAGGAAAAGGCTGCTAGGGTTGTAAACACTAGGGATAAGCCTATTGTCACCAGGGTAATAACAAAACTGTTGAAAATATATCTACTTAATGGAATACCAGAATTCCTACTAACCTTTATTAGGTTTGTGAAGTTATCTAGGGTTGGTCTTCTCACAAAAAAGGTTGGTGGGAAGGCAAACAACTCGTCCATAGGTTTAAATGCATGATTGATTATGTATACAATTGGTAAGGCCATAAATATTACTAGGGGTAGTATAAGCAATAATATCTTAACCTGATCTTTCCCCATCTTCTTGGGGTCTATCTTACTTCCTCTATATGCCACTTACTATTCCTCCTTTATTAGCATCATTTATTCATCTTTTGAAGCAAACAACCTGTCAGCACCCTTTGAAAATAGTTGAACTAAGAGTAGAAGTACTACAGATACTGCTGCTGCATATCCCATTTCGTATCTTAAGAAACCATAGTCTTCAATATGGTTTACTATTAACTGGGCTGCATATCCAGGTGACGGATTTCCTGTAAGTAAGGTTGAAACTGCTCCGTTTTGAAAGGCATTAACAACTGACATTACTGCTGCAAAGTACATCTGTGGCTTCATACTTGGAATTGTTATGTATATAACTTCTTGAAACCTATTCTTTACACCATCAATAGCTGCTGCTTCATAAAGTTCTTGGTTAGTATTTAGGATACCAGCTATCATAGACAAGAAGCCAACCCCCATACTAGACCACAAGCCAATTATTATTACTATTGGAAGTAAGTACTCTTCACTTATTAGCCAGATAATTGGCTCATTAATAATACCAAGACTCATTAACCAGCTATTTAATATTCCTGTTTGGTCTCCCGAGAAAATCACCCTCCATATTACTGTCATGGCTACACCTGAGGTCATACTAGGTGAATATATTATTAAGGAGCATATGGTTCTTGGTATCTTAGGAAGATTACTTAGGGCATATGCAAGTAAGAAGGCTAGTATAAACCCACCTATTCCTACAACAACTGAGTATACAACTGTATTAGGTAGTACAAACTGCATGAATACTTCATCTCTAGTAAGTAGGGTAATGTAATTTAGAAAATTAACCCATGATGGCCATTCTATAGCATTAAAGTTAGTAAAAGACAAGATAACTGCTAGAATAACTGGTATTAAAATAAATACCCCAAACACTAATCCATAAGGCAATACAAAGAGGTAACCGTTTTTGTTGTTACGTTCTAGCCTTCCTACTTTACTCTTTCTTTTCAAAATCTTCTCACCTCTACTCTTCATTGTCATTACGTCCTAATATTTCTTTGACCTTGTCAATAGTAGGAATCTCGTATATTTCTAAAACATTTCCTTGGCTGTCAATATATCCAAACTCCTCTAGCTTTCTCTTAACTTCACGGTTTACCGTCTTTACAGCCTTGTCTATTCTTGTTTGGGCAATATCCCCATTAACAGTAATATCATTAAAGGCATTACTCATTTCACGTTCAAGAAGATATGTACCTGGAATTCTAGCAACGTCTATAACATTCTTTGCTGCTTCCATAATGATATTCTTATCCCTTGTATCCCATGGTAATTGACTAAAGGCTTCAAGGTTAGCAGAGGCCCACATATATTCGTCACCATAGGTAATTTGAATAATCTGACCAAATTCTGATTGGACCTCTGTTGAGGACCACCACTTCATAAATTCCCAGGCCTTATCCCTTCTATTTTTATCTTCAATTTTAAACATTACCGTACTTTCTGCATTCCCACAGGTACTATTCATTATAGTTCCATCCTCTTGTACAGTTCCTGGTGGAGGTGCAATACTCCATGTGTTTGCAAGTTCTGGTGCTGCATTCTTAAGCAGGTTATAAACTCCGTAATCAGCAACCCCTATCGGTAAGTCTCCATTTCTAAAGTGTTGATAGAAGTTATCTACGTTAACTGGCATACCATAAATGGTAAAGAGGTCTGTTAAGGCAGTAAATCCATCAACTGAGTTTTCACTACCAATTGCTGTTCCATCATGGGCATATTGGTAATACAAGGACCCACCATGCTGAATTAGTAGAGGGGTTGTACCATGGAAGTTTCTCATGGTTATCATACCTGCTGTTGGATAATAATAGTTTAATCCCCTCATTTGCAATTCAGGAAGCATATTAATAACATCATCCATGGTTTCTGGTACTTCAAGACCTAGCTTTTCCATTATATCCTGCCTATAATATAGAACCCAAAAGTTCATAGTCTCTGGCAGGGCATATACCTTCTCGTTAATTGTAGAAGTTAGGAAGAAACCAGGTTCATAAGGGGATGCAACTTCCTTAAAGTCTTCAAACTGAGTTAAGTCTTCTAGAGCATTTCTAATTGCAAGCTCATAGGGAATTGTATAATTTATTCCAGTTGCTATATCAGGGGCATCTCCTGATGAATTGGCAAGGACTAGTTTATATTGGTCTGGCATAATACTTATATCTACTTCAATTCCTGTATTAGCAGTAAAAGATTCATCTATCATCTTTTGCATTATCTGCACATACTGGCTAGGCCTATTAACCCAAACCTGTAAATGTTCCGGATTGGTGTTACTTGTTGAATAGGCTTGGTCTGTAAATGATGTTACAAACCTCTTAAGGTTCATTACCAGTGATTTTATAAATCCTGGACTAGCTGGAAGCTTAGCATCTTCCTGATATATGTAGACCCTATCGATTGCAAGGTCATTAGCAATAAGTTTATCAATAGTATTAGCTAGATATTGATTTACTGAGTTTGCACTAGATGATAATTCACTTATTCTATATGCAATCTCATCTGTATTATCAGCCAAACTAATTAGCTGCTTTGCAGCAATAAGCATTGATGACATTACTGCAACATTCTTATCACTGCTACTATAGATAACCATGCTTTGTTCAAGTTCATATAGACTATCTGCATAGGTTCTTAGTTTTTCTTCAAGGTCTGGTATGTATCTAGTAATTCTCAGGTCCCTATACTTGTCTGCATTTGTTCCTGCAACCTTGGTAATCTCAAGTTCAATATCCTTAACTTCTGACATTATAAAATCTATCTCTTCTAAAACAGTTCGTATTGGGTCCATGCTTATTGTATAAGAAAGAGTGTGCTTACCTTCATCTAAGTAGACACTTAGTTTGTTTCCTTCCTTATCTTTTAGGCTAGCTGTAGTATACTGGGACCCATAAGCCATTGGATAGGCTTCAAATTCCTTATTAGGTATTTGACCATCAACCCTTACATCTACAAAGACAGGAAAGTCAGTCTTATCAGACTGCCTATAATTAGTAGCTATGTAATAGTAACCTGCCTTGTTAATTTCAAACTCATAAGTTATGGTTTGGCCTGCTGTATCATAAGAGGCTGAATCTATTGTATTAAGGACTGTATCACCAACTTCATAAGGTTCTATCCTTGTATCATATTCTGCAATTGCATGAATTGAACTATCATTAGTATAGGCATAATCTTCACCTTGAATAGTAATTAGACCATCTCCCTCAGCCAACTTACTACCCTCATATTCCTTAGCTTCATATGGAGCAGATAATTTCAAACTACCGAGTAGGAAGTTTCCTTCACTTATACTTAGGCTAATAGTGTGTATTCCCTCTTCAAGTTCTAGGGCTAAAGGACGGCTATGTCTGTAGGATGAATCCATTAAGTACTTTTCTTCCCACTGCATTAGCTTGTTAGGCACTGTTACTATCTCATTACCATATCTGTCATATACCTTTTCTGAACTTGGTTTCCAAGTTGTCTCTAGAATTATGTTCCTAGCTTCATAAAAGGGAACCTCCCCATCTACTTCCATCATAAACTCTATTGGTAAAATAGACTCATCATATGAGTAGTAGGTAAAGCCAAGAAAATACTTGCCACTTTCTGGCACCTTGATATTAAGGTCAATTACATCTCCTATTCCAAGGTCAGCCACCTTATCAGATCCTTCAAATCCTTGTGTAGAGTCTGTAAGTAGGGCCTTACTTTCACCGCTTACAACTTCACCAACATAAAAATTAAGCTCTTCTCCCTCATAAGAAGGCAACTTATACTGACTACTTACTTGTGTGTAGTTTCTTGTTAGACGTTCACTGATAAAGTCATTGTTTATAGCCTTTTTACTACTTGTCTCTTTATTCGCTTCTTTTGCTAAAGATACACCTTTAGATTGAAGACTTAGACTTAGGGTAATGGCCATAACACATAATAATGCCATAGAGATAATCTTTTTAATTCTTCCTTGCCTCATATTCTCCCCTCACCTCTTTTTTTATTTTGTGGAAATTAGAAAGTGGTCTTATGGAATTATACACCTTTTTCTTAATTATTTTTATTTTTTTAGTTCTTTAAGTATTTTTTAAATTATTTTATCTTATTGTATATTACTATCATTTTCAACAAATGTCAATGCTTTACAAGCCTTTTTTTATATGATATTTTTATATATGCAACTAGATAATTATATTTTTCCCAAAATTTTTTACTACTATCTGTTTTAATTATGCATTCTATTATGTATGATTTGCTTTTGCCAACCAATTTACAGGAGGACCTATGTTAAACAAAAATTCTAAAATAATTCTACTTTTATTACTTTTACCTATCATTTTTACTCTCACTGGCTGTAATAAAGATGATACTAGCCTAGCAGGACCCAAAGACACCTCTAAGGAAGGCACTACTTCCTTAGCAGAAGATGAGGATGATATTCAAGTTATTAGAGCTAGCCATACTATTAATGGAGATACTAGATATCTTGATGAGTCATCTAAAATATCTGATATTCTTTATGGGATCTTTATAGAAGATATTAATTTTGCAATTGATGGCGGCCTATATGCAGAGTTAATTAAAAACCGTTCTTTTGAATACGGCCCTAGTGCAGCCAACGTAAATAGACATGGATGGATTAATACTAATCCTGATGTGCTTGAGTTTGACATTGTTGATGGTTCGAGTGATGAAACATACCTTAATGAAAACAACCCAACTTATGCCCGTCTAACTAACAGTTCTTCATCTTATGAAGGAATATCAAACCTTGGTTACCTAGACGGATTAGCAGTAAGGGAAGGTGAACCCTATAACTTTAGCATATATTTAAAAACATCTAGTAGTTATAAAGGGCCAGTAAAGGTGTCTCTAAGAAGTAAAGATGGCACTATCTACGCAGAAGGCAACATTAATAATATAACAGATAGTTGGCAAAAATACGAAATTCTTCTAACCCCTAATGAGACTGTAAATAAAGACTTGTTATTGGTAGTAGAAATTACAAAGGGAAGCATTGACCTTGATATGGTCTCACTTATGCCAGCAGAAACCTTCCATGGACTTAATATAAGGAAGGATATAGGTCAGTATATTAAAGATTTAAATCCAAGTTTTATTAGGTTTCCTGGTGGATGCGTAGTAGAAGGTAGGGACCTAGAGAGTATATATGGTTGGAAAGACTCAATTGGAAATGGCCTAGAATTCATAATTAATGACAAGACAAGTGTAGGGGATGTGGCTGCTAGACCCCAGGGTAAGTCTATTTGGTCTGGTAATAAAACTGACCCCTATTATACTACATACGGAATAGGTTTTTATGAATACTTCTTACTATGTGAAGCGGTAGATGCTATCCCCATACCAGTTTTAAATGCTGGCATGACTTGTCCTATTCAAAGTTCAAGATATATTGTATACCCTATTAATAGTAAGGAGTTTAGGACCTATGTTCAGGATGCCCTTGACCTTGTGGAATTTTGCCTAGGTGGGGAAGACACCTATTGGGGTAGGGTTCGTATAGCAATGGGCCACGAGGAGGTCTTTGACCTTAAGTATATAGGGATAGGAAACGAACAATGGCAACCTGAGTATTTTGACCACTATGAGGCTTTTGTAGAGGCCTTTGAAGAAGCAGCTAGAGAAAGGCCAGACCTTTATGGCCATATAGAATTAATTATTGCTAATGGACCTTCATCAGCTAGTAGAGAAGGCTGGCAATATATAGACCGTCATATAGATGATACTATGACAAGCTTAGTAGATGAACACTACTACGAACCACCTACTTGGTTTTTAACTAACACTACTAGGTATGATGCTTATGACAGGGACTTAAGCGCTGATGTTTTCCTAGGTGAGTATGCTGCTAAGGCTAATAATCTTGAGGCAGCCCTTGCAGAAGCGGCCTTTATGACTGGTATTGAAAGAAACAGCGACATAGTAAAACTTGCATGTTATGCCCCCCTCTTTGGCAATGGCAAACATAACCAGTGGCTACCAGACCTAATGTTTTTCTCTAATGATTCCATATATGGGTCTATTAATTACTATGTTCAACAAATGTATGGAAATAATCTAGGAAGTCATATTTTACCTTCTAATTTAAGTATAGAAAAGATAGGTGTGAGTGATGACTTATCAGGATATGTAGGACTAGGAACTTGGAGAACATCTGCTGCCTTTGATAATATATCTGTTGTATCTAACGAAACAGGTAAGGTCTTGTATAGTAGTGAATTTGAAAATGACAACCTTTTAAAGGATGATAAGTGGGTCTACCACGAAGGGGATTGGGAGGTAAAAGACGGCAGCTTAATCCAAACCTACATAGGTGAACCAAATGACACTAATACAGGTGAAACTGTCTATATTGGAGACCCTAATTGGTCTAACTATACCCTAACTGTAGATGCTAAGATATTAAAGGGAGATGAGGGCTTTTTAATTCCTATTGCAGTACAGGATACAGGCAATAATATATTTTGGAATATTGGTGGTTGGAACAATACAGTCTCTTGCTTACAAATAGTATCAGGTGCTAGTAAAAGCGACCAGATTGCTGGTACTGTTAAAAACCTTAGGCTAAAACATAATCAAGTCTACCAGCTAAAGGTGGTTGTAGATGGCCTAAATATAAAGTGTTACATTGATGATGTCTTATATGTTGACTACACAAGAACTATGCCTGCACCCCTTTATGAGACAACTAGTATAGACAATAATGGAGACATTATTATTAAGTATGTTAATGTTACAGATAAAGATATTGACATTGATATAGTAACAGACTGGCTAGACTTAAAAATGTATGAAGATAGGGCTATAGCTACTATACTTTCTGGAGATAACCTAGCAACTCTTAATTCCTTCGACGAAAGCACTAATATTAAGCCCGTAGAGAAGGAACTTGATATAGGAGATGACCTTAGCTATAGGGCACCAAGCTACTCAGTATCCATAATTAGACTTATAGCCAAGTAATGATTTAGTTAGCTTTATAAGTTTTATATACAAAAGTAGAATTCGAATTATAAATACTAAAAAGTAAGAGCCATATTAGTAGTCAAGCAAACTCTAATATGGCTCTTTTATTATCTTTTTAAAATAAGAGAAATTGCAGACATATTCTCTTTAGGCATGCAGACAAGCCTTGTCTTATCTATAAATACTCTTGCTCCTGTAACATCATAAACCTCTTCAATCTCCCACTTGCTGCTGCCTGGTAAATCAATTATAAGTTCATCAGGCAAATGGCCATTAAAGACATGAATAACAAGGTAGGCCCTCCTACCATCTTGTCCAACCCTTAGAATCCCTTGCCATCCCTCTAAGACCCTGTAGCTCTTAATCTTTGGACCAAACCAATATGTGTGTCCATCTTTAATTATAGGGGCTATTCTTTTATAAAGTCCAATCCCCTTATCTATAACATCCCACTGGTCCTTACTTAAATCAGTCACATCACCAGATAGGCACATTCTACCCAAAAAGGTACTAGCCATGGTATAGACTATACGTTTTAAGCTATCATTCCTTCTAATTACAGCCCATATTTGACTTTGCCTTGGCAGCATTACCCTGTGAAGGTTAGCCGCAATTACAGGGATTTCTTCACATTCATGGGCGTCTGAAAATGATGACATTGAAGTTGCACCAATCATTAAGGGTTCAAGTTTTGAACCACCAGAGGCGCAGTTTTCAACAACAATATCAGGAACTTCTTCCTTAATCATTTCTATGAATTTATAGGAAGATAGGGCGTTTTTCCTAAGGCCCTCTCCTAAAGAGTCAGGGTCATCACAACCAATACCCATTGTATCATTACAATCAATTTTCAAATAGGAAAATCCATATTCTTTTATCATACCTATTACTTTTTCATGTAGATAGTCCCAAACCCAGGGGTCATTTAGATCCCAGAACCTACGCGTTGCAGTAGTTAAGGTAATCCCATCTCTTTTTAAGAGGTGGTCTACTAGGTAGTAGGCCCTTGAACCACCACCAACATTATCAATTTCAAACCAAATTCCTGGGGCTAGGCCTGCATCTTTAATGGCTTCTACAGTCTTTTTTAGTCCCTCTGGGAATAATTCTTTTGAGATTTCATAATCTCCCATCATAATATCCCATGGTTTATCTCCTTCTTTAAACCAACCACAATCTATGACAAAATAGCCAAGGCCCTTGTCTTTAATTGCTTCAAGGATTTTTATGATGTTTTCATGGGATGGATTACCCCAGGTGCTACAATATTCATTAAAGACAATTGGCAGGTCTTGTTCCTTAAGAGGCCCTTCATTTACCTTGTCTATTTGACTAGATGCTAGCCTTTGAGAAAAGTCGTCAAGGCTTGTTCCTTGGCAAACAGATAGGATGGCCCTTGGGCTAGTAAATACCTCTCCTGGTTTAATAGTCTTCATCCAATGGCCAAATTCCCTATCAGCAAGGCCACCTGATATAGCTAGACCTTCATCCATACGATAGACCTCCATTTGCCATGAAGCATTATGGGCAAGTCTAGCACCCCAGAATATATTATTTTTAGTATCTTCTATAACCAAATAGGGAAAGAACTTATTAGTAGGCATTGAACCAACTTGGCCAAACCTCTCACTTCTTGCTCCCCACTTAGCCCAGGAAGGTTCTAATTGTAAGTCTTCTATCCAGTTACTTTCTAATCTTCCTTCCATACCCCATACACTTCGGATACGATGTACCTTTAGGCTTTCATGGCCACCACCCTCTATAAAGGGTGAAAGACCACCAAGAGAAAAACTAGATAGCATTTCTAAGGTTACTGGCCTTGGACTCTTGTTCCTGTATTCTACATATGATTCTATGGTTTTGCTTCCATGTTTCCATACCAAGTAGTTCTTGGCCTTATAGCCCCTTTTGTCAGTAAAGGTTACTATAATTGTCTTCCTATTATCCCTATCTATTTCTTTTATATCAGAGAACTCTAAAGAATATACAGATTCACTCTGCCTTAGAGATATTCCACCAGAATAGGCCCCTGGATAATTATCTCCTAGAAGCTTTACCTGGATCATGGAATCTATTCTTTGGTCCTTTAAGGACCATTCTGGAGTTTCCATTCCACTTGGTATAAGCATCATTTCCACTAGCCTAGTACTTGTATCAAGAAAAAACAGAGCCTTCATATCCCCAAGTTCACACACCCTTAGTAAGTCAGTAGCCATCAAATACTCCTCCCCCTTTAATCTACACCAATCTTTATGTAGCTTATTACTATTTCTTCGTCCATTTCTTTTTGCGAGCCCTTATGTAGAATATAGCCGAAATAATAGTTAGACCACCAGCCATAAACAAAAGCTCTACAAATAAAACCTTCCATACGTTAACTAGTATAATTGATAAAACCAAAAGGGTCCCTAACCAGTAGCCATATAATAAAACAAGGACCAGGGCAGTTGTAAGAATCTCTTTTATTAGGTCATATCTTTCATAGCTGTTAGAGGACTCCCCTCTTCCTTGTCCTAAGTCCCCTTTAAATTTTACATCTTTACTCATACTTAACTCCCCAAATACTTTCATTAGAACCTACAGCTGAAAATGTCATTACAGGTGTACCAGCTTCATCTTCCATCTTGCAAAATACTCCACTGTATTCTTTTTCATTATAGGATATTTTCATAAAATAAGAATCATCCTTCATTTCCCATGTTCCTTCAACCCCATCACCATAAACCTTACCTCGTTTTGTAAGAACAAGTTTAAAGGGTTGTGCAATTTCTGAATCTATTCCCTTACCTTGATTTATAACATAGTATTCACCAATAACTTGACTCTTTTCATATCCATTATTACTAACTGTTTCCCCCCTAGTAGAGTATGGTAGCATGGTAGGCCAACCTTCCTCATTAATAAGTATTTGATGAACCCTAGGTTGGTGGTTCTCGCTTCCATTATTAAACCTTGTGTGGAAAACAACATAGGTCTTACCATCATTTTCATTAATGAAGGTTGAGTTATGTCCAGTTGCCATATAAGCCATCGAAAGACTCGGAAGATAATAGTTGCCTGATAGTTTTAATCCGTAATAGGCATGATTAGTTTCTGCTGTTGGATACTTACCAGTCATATCTACATAATCACCATCTACAGTTTCAGACCTAAACACACGAATTTGATAACCTCCTTCACGAGCTAGGCCGCCATAAGATACATATAGGTAGTAATATCCACTAGCCTCATCATATAGAATGTATGGTCCTTCTATAGACTTATGGTCTCCACCTAGAAGCCTCTTACCAAAGTAGGGGTCGACATTATTATCTGGGTCCGCCTCTGGGTGAATTACTTGTCCAGTTGCTTCATCTATTTCAATTAAGAAAATTCCACCTGACCATGACCCATATACCATCCACATACGGCCATCTTCATCATAGAAAACTGTTGGGTCAATAGCGTTTGGAAATTCCCTAAAATTATACTCACTGCCCCTTATGTAGGTTTCTATTGCATAATCTTCATCAACATAGTCAAGTACGTCAGTATGGTGGATATTCTTACTAGTAAAACCTGAATAAATAAGGGGGCCTTGGTATACATAAGGACCTTCAATATTCTTAGAGGTTGCATATGCGATATTAGAAGCATTCCATGTTGATGAGATACTTACATACATATAATACATATCATTAGCCTTGTTATAAACAACATCTGGAGCCCATACATGGTAGCCACCATCATCAGTTGGAATAATACTATCTCCAGCCCCAGCATAATCAAAAATCCCCAAACCATCTTTAAATATATTATCATATACAGGGTTTTGAGCCCTATACCCATTACCAACCCATTCCCAGTTTCTAAGATCATTAGTCTTAGCAGTTGCCATATGGGAACCAAATATATAATATGTACCATTATGCTGGATAACAGATGGGTCATGTACACTAACCCCTGCTGGATTATTAGCAGTTGCTATTCCATCATAACTTACACTAAAGTCACTCTCTACCTTGTCTGGTAATAACACCCCAAGCTTTACCAAAACCATAACAACTACAGTTACAAAAACCACTACAAGTACAACTAATATAATTTTCGTCTTTCTCCTCATGAATTTTGCTCCTTCTCATTATTGTACAATTATTTTAAATTATTTTAGATTTTATTGTACTTTTTATACTATAGCAAAAAACCACAAGATAATCAATAGGTTCTTTACCCTTTCATGAATTATTTTAGACTTTTATATATTTGGTTGATAAGACAAGAAGACACTGGGGACGGAGTATTTCTTATTTTATTCGTAGCGTTTCACGCCGAATAAAATAAGACAAAATACTCCGTCCCCAGTGTCTTCTTATCTTCTTCTTTAATTAGAAGTTAAAGTATTCTTTAGCATTGTTGTAAGAAATACCTTCAATGATTCTCTTTAATTCATCAGCATCGTTTGGATATTCACCATTTTCAACCCAAGTTCCTACTAATTCACAAAGTATTCTTCTAAAATACTCATGACGTGCATATGATAGGAAGCTTCTTGAGTCTGTTAACATACCCACAAAGTTTGCTAATAAACCATAGTTTGATAAGGATGTCATTTGGTCAGCCATACCTTTTTTATGGTCATTTACCCACCAAGCTGAACCGTGTTGTAATTTACCTGCAACTGGTGCTTCTTGGAAGCAAGCGATTACAGTTTGGATTGTAGCATCATCTAGTGGATTTAGTGAATATACAATAGTTTTTGGTAGTTCATCTTTAGAGCTTAGAGCGTTTAGGAATTGGCTCATCTCTAGGGATGAACAGTAGTTGTATATTGCATCGAATCCTGTGTCTGGACCAAGTCTATCAAACATCTTGTGGTTGTTGTCTCTTTGTGCACCGTAGTGTAATTGCATAGCCCAGTCATACTTAGTGTATTCTTTAGCTACAAACATCATGAATGCAGTTTTGAACTTTAATTCATCTTCTCTAGATGGCATTTGACCACTTAGACGGTCTGCAAATATTTTCTCAATTTCTTCGCTAGATGCAGGTCTGTACATAATAAATTCAAGAGCATGGTCACTTATACGGCATCCATGATCGTTAAAGAATTTAATACGGTTAGCTAAAGCTTCTGTTAAAGCTTCAAATGATTCAATTTTTACACCACTAGCAGCTTCTAGCTTAGATAAGTAGTCTAGGTAGTCTACCTTTTCTAAATTCATAGCCTTGTCTGGACGGAATGTAGGGTATACATTTACGTCAAAAGTTTCATCTTCAGCTATCTTCTTATGCCATTCTAATGTATCTACTGGATCATCAGTTGTACAAATATCTGTAACATTGGATTGTTTAATAATGTTACGTACAGTCATGGATGAGTCTTGTAGCTTTTTATTAGCTAGTTCCCATACTTCTTCTGCTGTATCCTTATTTAATGGTTTGTCATATCCAAAATAACGTTGTAATTCTAAATGGCTAAAGTGGTATACAGGGTTACCAATTGCTTTTGGTAAAGTTTCAGCATATTTAAAGAACTTTTCTTTGTCTGAAGCATCTCCTGTAATATATTTTTCATCAACTCCGTTAGCTCTCATTAGACGCCATTTGTAATGGTCTCCGCCAAGCCAAATTTGTGTAATGTTATCAAATGTCTTATTCTCCGCAATTTCTTTTGGATCTATATGACAGTGATAATCAATTATTGGCATTTTGCTAGCATAGTTATGATATAAATTTTTTGCTGTTTCTGTTGAAAGTAAAAAATCTTTATCCATGAATTTCTTCATATCTGTGGCCCTCCAATATTATTCTTATAACTAGTATTATACACTTTTGTCAACTATATTTTAATCCATTATTGAGTTTAAGTCTATTATTCTTTGATATTTTATTATTATTTTATACTTTGGCCACAAAATATGCTAATTTATTGGCTTTTTTGGATACTTATACCATCTTTTTGCTAGTTTATTTTGTTATAGTACCATCTAAGTCCCATAAGTCTCTCCAGTCCTTTGCACCTTCCCATAGGAAAACATGGCCCTTTATAAGTCTACAGTTTTTATCTGCCTTTCTTATCATTTCCATTTCTTCATCAGTAAGTGGGTCCTCAGTTATACAACGTAAATTGCTCATGTAATTCTTTTCTTTTACTGAGAAAGGAATTGGGATTTGTCCCCTTTGAACAGCCCATTTTAGGCATATTAGAGCTGGGTGTACATTATGGGCTTTTGCTATCTCAACTATTTCTGGCATTTCAATGTCTACTACATCATCACTAGTCCTATCACGCTCTGGCCTTGATGGAGACCCAATTGGAGAGTATCCGATTGGCATAATGTTTCTTTCCATACAATAATCAAACAACTCTGGTTGTTGGAAGGATGGATGAAGTTCCATTTCAATTGCTGCAGGTTGTATTCTACATAATGGTAAAACAGCTTCTAATTTAGGAATTGTCATGTTTGACATACCTATATGTTTTGCTAGCCCCATATCAACAATTCTTTCACAAGCTCTCCAAGTTTCCATAAACTCATCCACATTAAATGGCCTAGAGTTAGGGTCTCTTGCATCCTTATCTACACCTGGTGCATGATAGTTTCTAAATGGCCAATGAACAAAAAATATATCTATGTAGTCTAGTTGTAAGTCTCTTAAACTCTTTGCTAGGGATAACAAGACATCTCTTTTTGCGTGCATGTCATTCCATACTTTTGTTGTAATTGTAAGCTCTTCTCTTTTTACAATTCCCTTGTCAAAGGCATCTTTAAATACTAGTCCGATTTGTTCTTCGTTTTGATAGACAGATGCACAGTCAAATAGGCGGTATCCACCTCTTATTGCACCTGCTACTGCACTTGAAATCTCATCAGAAGTGTATTTATCGGAACCAAAGGTCCCCATTCCGATTGCTGGTATTTTTGTCCCATCATATAGGGTTCTTTGTGGTACTAAGCTAGGATCTACTGGATTTATCATGTTATTCCTCCTTTAAAATGTGATTATTACAATTATTCTATAGTTTTAATATTTCTACCTTATCATAAAGCTCTTCCATATCTTCTTTTTTGAAATATCCTGTTTCAGCTCGCATTGCACTAGCTGCTGATATAGCAGTAGCTAGCCTAATTGTATCAACTAGTTTAAGCCCCTTCTTAAGGCCTATAGCAAATCCTGCTGTCATTGTATCTCCACAACCTACAGTATTTACAGCCTCAATCTTTGGAGGTATAGCCCTATATATTCCTTCATCTGCTATAATCACAGAACCATCTTTTCCTAATGAAATAACAACAAACTCTATACCATTTGCCTGAATCTTTTTACCAATATCTATTAGGTCGTCTTGACCATTTATTCTTCTCCCTGCTAGCATTTGTATTTCATCGATATTTGGCTTTATAAGGGTTGGCTTAGCCTTAATGCCATCTATTAGCCTTTGACCGCTTGTATCTAATATTACTTTCTTGCCATGTTTTTTTGCTATAGCTATAAGTTCACTATATATGTCATCACTTGTTCCAGCAGGAGCACTTCCAGAGATGGTAACAATATCATGGTCCCTTACTAGGGCTTCAAACTTCTCTAATAAGTCTAGTTCATGGTCTCTTGTTACTGTAACTCCTGGTTCTAGGAATTCTGTTTGGGTCTTATGCTTAGTATCAAATATATTGATACAGGAGCGGCTTTCTCCTGGGACCTTAATGAACTCACAATTTATATCTCTTTTTCTTAATTCATTCTCTACATAGCCTCCTGCATATCCTGCAATAAACCCTGTTGCTGTAACACTTGCGCCTGCAAGTTTAGCAGCCTTAGATACATTAATACCCTTTCCCCCTGGTTGATAATCACATTCTAGTACTCGGTTTACTTCATTTACCTTAAAGTCATCTACTACATACCTTTTGTCAATTGCTACATTTAGTGTAACTGTTAAAACCATTCTCCACCTCACTCATTCATTAAAAGAACCTTGCCCTTAACCTGGCTAGGGTCTTTGAAAAGTTCAAATGCCTTATCTACCTGACTTAAGGGGAATTTCTTAAAGATAAAGCCTGAGTCAAACTTTAACTGGCCTGTCTTAAAGTAATGAGCTGTTAGTTCCCATTCCTTGCCTGGGAAAGGTGCAGAATAAGACATCCATGAACCCGTAAGCTTAAATTCTTTTCTATTCATGAGCTCCCATAACTTTGGTGAAAATATTAGGTCCTTAGTTGGGGTACCAATGAAACATACATGGGCCTTATTGCTTGCTAACTCAAAAGCCATGTAGGATGTTGGCACAGAACCTGCTGTTTCAAATACATACTTGTATCCCCTGCCACCAGTTATATCCTTTGCCTTTTCCATATAATCTTCATCTAGAGTATTTATAACTTCATCTGCACCTAGTCTCTTGGCTAGGTCTAGCCTGTCGTTATTTATATCAAATACAACAACCCTTTTAGAACCAAATATCTTAGCCCATTGCATGGTAAACATACCAATTGTTCCCCCACCAAGAACTGCAACATAGTCGCCACCCTTATAATCATTTAGCAGTAAGCCATGTAGGCCTACTGTTGATGGTTCAAACATAGCACCTTGTTCATAAGGAATGCTAGGGTCAAATTTTACTGCATTTTGCTCAGGTACTACTAGATATTCTGCAAAGCTTCCTTGTTGCCTTGAACCTATGAAGCTATAGTTCTTACAAAGGGAAAAGTCCCCCTGCTGGCAATCTTCACACTTCATACAAGGAAGAAGGGGCACTCCAGAAACTCGGTCTCCAACTTTTAAGGAAGTAACTCCTTCTCCTACTTCTACAACATCTCCAGCAAACTCATGGCCTAGGACAATAGGATAAAAATGGGCTCCATGGTTTAGGACTCTTGGCACATCAGACCCACATATACCAGATGCTACAACCTTGATTTTAACTGTTCCTGGCCTTGTTTCGGGGTCCTTATAATCATCATATCTGATATCACAATTTCCATATAAAACAGCTGCCTTCATTTAGTTACCTCCATATTTCTTCATAAGACCTTTAAGATTATTATATAGTTCTAAATATATTTCATAGTTTTTCATGTATATATCACAGTTTTCTATATTTGGACTATGATGCCTTTTTATCTTAACCAATCTATTTGCAGCATCCTCAAAGTCCTTATATAAACCAACCCCTACTCCTGCAAGAATTGCTGCCCCCATGGCAGTAGCCGTATCTGATGAGGGAACCTTAATCTCCTTACCTGTAACGTCTGCTTTAATCTGAGTCCACACATGTGAATTAGCTGCTCCACCCATGGCCCTTAGTTCATTTGCTTCTACACCAACTTCCCTTGCTATGTCTAGGTTATGCTTAAGAGAAAAGGCTACCCCTTCCATGCTTGCCCTAACCATATGGCCCTTGGTCTTACTAAAGTCTAGGCCGTAGTAAACTCCTTTTGCATTAGGGTCCCATATAGGTGAGCGCTCACCCATCATATAGGGAAGGAATACAAGACCATCACTTCCAGGTGCTACCTCACTGGCTAGTTCATTAAGAAGGTCAAAGGATGACTTTCGTAAATATTTGGCCTGACTC
>JAAYRG010000171.1 GCA_012518885.1 Clostridiales bacterium
TACTTATAAATAAGTACTTCTTAAAGTTTATAAATTTTTGGATTTTATTTAAATACTTCTTAGTAGAATTCCCTTCTCTTATCACGAAGTAAAAGGTCTGCTACTGCTTCTTTTGGGTCTTTATTCTCAAATAAAACCTTATTAATTTGTTCTACAATAGGCATCTCTACCTTGTACTTCTTAGCTAGGGCTAGGGCTGCTTTAGCTGAGTAGACACCCTCAACTACTTGCTTGACCTTATCCATAGCCTGGCTTGGACTTGATCCCTGGCCTATATAATAACCAGCCATCCTGTTCCTACTATGGTTACTTGAACAGGTGACAATAAGGTCTCCTACTCCTGATAAACCAGCAAAGGTTTCTACCTTACCACCCATTGCTATTCCTAGTCTTGCAATTTCTGCTACCCCTCTTGTCATTAGGGCTGCCTTAGTATTATCACCAAAACCAAGACCATCACATATTCCTGCTGCTAGTGCAATTACATTCTTAAGAGAACCGCCAAGTTCTATCCCTTGTACATCTGGACTTGTATATACCCTAAAGCTCTCATTCATAAATACATCTTGAAGGTAATTAGCTATATCTTGGTTCTTTGACCCTATAACCACCGTTGTAGGGATCTTTTTGCTCACTTCCTCAGCATGACTAGGCCCAGATAAAACTGCTATTTCTGTTTTAGGCAGTACATCTGCCAAAACATCAGTTAAGGTATAAAGGGTAGCTTCTTCAATTCCCTTACTTGCATTTACTATTATCTGTTCTTCTTTGATAAAAGGCTTAGCCTTTATTGCAGTCTCTCTTATAAATGGAGATGCAACAACGAATACAAGGATATCCTTATTAGAACAAATGGTTTCTAAATCATCTGTTATATCAATAGAATCAGGAAAAACAAGGCCTGGTAGGGCATTTTTAAGCTCCCTACTTTTATTAAACTCATAAACAACTTCCGGAGTATGGGTCCACATAGAAACTTTGTGACCATTATTATCAAGTAAAATAGCAAGGGCACTTCCCCAACTACCTGCACCTATTATGCCAATATTAATCAATTTGCTTTCCTCATTTCTAACTCTTTATGCTTTCTTATTCTTTTTACCAACCTTATTTTCTGTACCACTAATTAGCCTTTTTATATTATCCTTGTGTCTATAAAAGGCAAATATAACGAATATCCAACCAATTATGTTAAGGTAGGTTTCTCCAGGATAATTAATCATTAACCATATTGGAAGTAAAAAGACTATAGTTAGGGAGCCAACAGAGACATACTTTGTTACTAGAACAATTATTGCAAAAACAGCTATAGCAACAAGTGCAAGTCTCCAGTCAAGGGCAACCATTACACCGCCTGTAGCTGCAATACCCTTGCCTCCTTTACCTTCTAACCAAAAAGGATAGTTGTGGCCAAGTACCACCCCTAAACCAGTTACTAAGGTTAATAACATATACATGTCATCACCAGGGTAGAGCAAAAATCTTACCAAGCACATGGCAACAACAGCCTTTAGGGCGTCACCAAAGAATGTAATTATTCCTTCTTTTACTCCTAGTACCCTCATAACATTGGTTGTACCAGCATTACCACTTCCATACTTCCTTATGTCTAGGTTGTGGGTTTTTCCTACAATATAACTAAAGGCAATATTCCCAAAAAAGTAACCTATAATAAGACATATTATTACTTTAAAAATCATCATTCCTTACTTCCCTTTCGCTCTCTAGTTATTATCTTAAGAGATGTTCCAGAAAATCCAAATGTCTCTCTGATCTTGTTTTCTATATATCTAACATATGAGAAATGTGCCAGAGACTTGTCATTTACAAATAATACAAAGGTTGGTGGTTTCACAGAAACTTGGGTAATATAATAAATTCTAAGTGGTTTACCCTTATCTGAAGGTGGTTGTTGAAGGGCTACAGCCTCAGTAAGTACTTCATTTAAGACACCAGTTGGTACACGTAGGTTTTGAAACTGAATAATTTGTTCAATTAAATCAAACAATTTATTAACCCTTTGACCAGTTAGGGCTGAAATAAAGATTATTTCTGCGTATGGCATAAAGGATAGAACTTTTCTTATCCTATCTGTATACTTATTTACTGTTTTATTGTCTTTTTCAATAGCATCCCATTTGTTGACAGCTATTATAATTCCTTTTCCTCTGTCATGGGCTATACCTGCAATCTTAGCATCTTGTTCGGTAACTCCTTCTTCGGCATCAATTACAAGCACAACAATATCAGACCTTTCAATAGCTGCTACCGTTCTAACAATACTAAAGTATTCGATATTTTCTTTAATCTTGCTCTTTCTACGAAGACCTGCAGTATCTATAAACACAAACTCTTGACCATGGTATTTTACTACTGTGTCAATTGCATCCCTTGTTGTACCAGCAATATTAGTAACAATAACTCTCTCTTCTCCAGCTAGTCTGTTAACTAAGGATGACTTTCCTACATTAGGCTTACCTACAATAGCAATTTTAGGTCTTTCATCCTCTTCTTCTTTTTCATCCTTACTAGGGAAGTATTTAGTAACTTGGTCTAGCATATCACCTAATCCAAGCTTTCCTGATGCAGATATTGGGTATGGTTCTCCAATACCTAGGTTATAAAACTCATATACATCAGGCATGAACTTTGCAAAGTCATCTACCTTGTTTACAACAAGCACTACCGGCTTGCCTGATTTTCTAAGCATATCTGCTACTTTAAAGTCTTCATCAACAAGACCCTGTCTTACATCAACTACAAACATTATTACATCTGATGTTTCAATAGCAACTTCTGCTTGGCTTCTCATATAAGATAACATTATATCCTTACTGTCTGGCTCTATACCACCAGTATCGATTAATGTAAAATTATAATTTAACCACTGAACATCAGCATATATACGATCCCTAGTAACTCCAGGTGTATCTTCTACAATAGATATTCTCTCTCCTGCAAGAGCATTGAACAATGTTGACTTTCCAACATTAGGTCTTCCTACTACTGCAACAATTGGTTTACTCATATTATTCTCCTTTATTGCTAGCTTAACTTCTATTAATATCTTAATTTATTATTGATAAAAGAAATGACTTACCATCATCATTTACTATCGTTACTTTTACTTTAAGGGCTTCTTCTATATCATCAACAGTTAAATCATCTAGCAAGATGGTCTCTCCATGTTTTAACAAGGCACTAGGTAATAAAAGAGTCTCTCCAAGTTCCTTGTCCTTTAGCTGCCCTATAATATCCTGACCTGTTATTAATCCAGCAACAGTAATATCCTTACCAAAAAATTCATTCTGTATTGTATATACATTAACATTTATCTTAGGAAACTTTTTATTTATTTCGTTTACAAGTTCCTTAATAACAGGTGTTGCTAGAACTCCTGTAACAAGTGAGATTTCCTTTTCTATATTCTTATTATTACCATCTACTTCAATCTTAGAATACTCATCCTTAAATTCCTCTACAAAGGAGCGAATCATTCCTACTCCATTTTCAATTTGGAGGTATCCTTCATAATCTTCTTCAGGTGGAATCTCTAGGCCTGCATTAAGGTACCATTCATCACTTGCGTAGACAAAACGGGTACCATACTCTTTTAGGCATATTTTTTGCCACTTGTTAACTATATCAATTACTTCCTTAGAGTCTTCTGGTAAGAACTTGTCTAACTCACTTAGTCCTTGTCTGTACTTTGTAAGTCCTACAGGAACTATTGATAAGCTGTGCATTACAGGTATATACTTGCTTAGGTCTTCTATGGTTTTTTCAAGTTCCTTACCATCATTAACACCCTTACAAAGTACAATCTGAGCGTTCATTGTGATATTATTATCATAAAATCTTTCTAACTTATCAAGGGCATCTCCTGCAAACCTATTGTTTAACATTTTCTTTCTAAGTTCTTTGTTAGTTGTATGAATAGAAACATTAATAGGCGATAACTTATAATAAATTATTCTATCTATATCTTCATCAGATAAATTAGTTAACGTAATATAATTACCCTGTAAAAATGATAATCTTGCATCATCATCTTTAAAATATAAGGTTTCTCTCATATTAGGTGGCATTTGATCGATAAAACAAAAAATACACTTATTAGTACAAGAACGGTAAGAATCCATTAGACCATCTTCAAATTCTATACCAAGGTCCTCATCTAATTCCTTTTCTATCTCAAATTCCCACTGGCTTTTGTCTGTTTTTTCTATTAGTAAAACTAATTCTTCATCATTTAGTCCATAATGGTAATCAAATACATCAAGAATTTCATGACCATTAATCTGGAGTAATTTGTCCCCTGGTTCAATTCCAAGTTCCTCAGCAATACTACCTGGAATTACCTGAAATACTATATGTTCTTTATTTTTCAACGTTTATCAACTCTTTTCTAAAAATACAGTATATCAGTTTGATTTTTATTAATCAACATCATTTTTAATGGTCAAAAAGGCCGCTAGACTTCCTCTTTTACCCTTGCTAGCCCTGTGGGAAAATAGTAAGTCACTATTGCAAGCAGTACATACACCTGATATGTGAATATTCTCTGCTTGTAGGCCTGCATCCAATAAAATATGTAGGTTTGCCATCCATAAATCTAACTGATACTTATTGTTTTCCTTTTTTTCAATAATATCCAGACATTGGTCTTTAGTGAAAATACTGTAAAACTCTATTGCTACATCTTCACTGACTTCATAGCAGTCCTTACATATAGAAGGTCCAATGACCGCTACTATATCTTTTGGTGACGACCCAAACTCTTTCTTCATAGCTTCTACTGTTTCTTCACCCATTCTGCTAACAGTCCCTCGCCAGCCTGAATGGCTTAGGCCTATGGCCTTGTTTTTAGTGTCTACAAAATATAAGGGAACACAATCAGCATAAAATGTTACAAGGGGGATTCCAGGGGTATTAGTTATTAATCCATCAATGTCGCTATAATCTCTATCTCTTATTATTCCCTTTCCCTTGTCCTCATTAGTTACAAGTCTAACATTCGTTTTGTGTACTTGATGGGAGAAAACTAAGTCTTCATACTTAAGACCTATACTATCGCTAATTATCTGAAAATTCTTAAGAACATTAGCCCTATCTTCCCTACTAAAGTCAAGATTCATAGTAGATAAGCAATCTTTACTTACTCCACCTATTCTAGTTGAAAAACCATGTTTAATAAAAGGAATCTTAGATAAGGCTGGAAAAGTAATATAAGGAGCCTTTCCATCATTTTCTAAGATTGCCTTGCTTGTATGTGAAAAGTCCATATTTCCTCCATTTTAAGATGCAAAATTATACTCTATATCTATAGCTCAAATGCATTTTTAATAACCTGTATTTCCTTGCCTAGGAAGGTTACTACATCAAAACGACAAGGGGTTTCATAATCAATCTTATTAACAAGCATATAATACCTGGCTGTATTGATTATTTTATTCATCTTGTGATATGAAATCGCTTCATGGGGATAACCACTTTTAGAGGATGACCTATACTTGACTTCAATAAATACAAGATAACCATCCTCTCTAGCTACTACATCTATTTCACCAATTCTGCACCTATAGTTTTTATTTATAATGGTATAGCCTTTGGCCTTCAAATGATTAATAGCTGCTTCTTCATATTTACTTCCAAGGCTTCTTTTGTTGTATTCATTCAGAATAAATCACCTATTATGTAAGATTTTTTAGAAAGCTTCTTCTATGTAATGGGCAAGGTCCATACTTTTTAATAGCTTCAATATGAGCCTTGCTACCATATCCTTTATTACTAGCAAACTGGTACTGTGGGAACAGTTTATCATATGCAACCATTAGCCTATCTCTTGTTACCTTAGCAACAATACTTGCTGCTGCAATAGAGATACTACTGGAATCGCCCTTAATTATCGAAACTTGTTTGATGCCTAAATCAGGTATTGACTCAGCATCTACAAGGGCTAAATTAGGCTCTACTTCAAGGCCGTATACAGCTTGCCTCATGGCTTCGTGGGTTGCCCTTAAAATATTCATCTCATCGATTTTTTCAGGACTAACACTTGCTACTGAAAAGGAAACTGCCTTCTTTAATATCTCATCATATAAGGCTTCCCTCTTTTTCTCAGTTAGTTTTTTAGAATCATTTAGGTACAATATATCGCAATCTTTAGGTAATATTACTGCTGCAGCCATAACCGGACCTGCAAGAGGCCCCCTACCCACTTCATCTATACCACATATATATGTGTAGTCCTTATACTTTTCTTCAAAGTACATCATTTGCTTTATACGATCTATTTCTTCTTCTCTCTCTGATAGCAGCTTTTCATATTTCTTTAATAGGTTAATTACTCCAGACCTGGTATCTGACTGGTATTTACTTATTAAAGCCTTTATTTCATCATCTTGTTCTATTTTTAACTGTTCAAATTCTTCTTTTATCTCTTTAATCTTCTTACTCAAATTAATCTTGTCCTTCTGGTAACTCTAATGTTATTCTTCCTAACTTACCATTCCTAAATTCGTCTAGCAAAAGGTTAGCTGCTTTATCTAAGTCAAGCTCTCCGCCCTTAATTACACAGCCCCTTCTTCTTGCTATATCTTCTAATATGATTTCTTCAGAACCCTCTAGACTAATCTCATATCTCTTTTCTAAGTAACTTGGATACTTGTCTTTTAAAAACTCAATTAGTCTAATAGCAAGTTCATAGCTTTGCAGTATTTCATCTTTAATTGAACCAATTAGGGCTAAGCGAAGGCCCACTGTTTGGTCTTCAAACTTAGGCCATAGAATTCCTGGTGTATCAAGGAGTTCAATATCCTTATTAATCCTTATCCATTGTTTACCCTTTGTTACTCCAGGCTTGTTGCCTGTTTTGGCACTGGCCTTTTTAGCTATACTATTAATAAAGGTAGATTTACCTACGTTGGGTATACCAACTATCATTGCCCTGATAGGCTTGTTAATCATACCCCTTCTTTTGTTTCTTTCTATTCTTTCTTTACAAGCTTCAAAAATAAGATTCTTTACCTTATCCACTTCCTTGGCTTGCTTTGAATTTAATAAAGAAGTATAGAAGCCTTTATTTTTGTAATATTCTTCCCACTCTCTTGTATGGTTAGGGTCTGCTAAATCATACTTATTGATTAGAATTATTCTAGGCTTGCTTCCTGCAATCTGGTCAATGTCTGGGTTCTTACTACTTAATGGAACTCTTGCATCAACTAGTTCTATAACAACATCAATTAATTTGATGTTTTCTTGCATCATACGTTTTGTCTTAGTCATGTGTCCAGGGTACCACTGAAATAGCATGTTTATCACCTCATTATTCTTTCTTAAGATTTAGTTTGCTTACAAAATTAAAGTCATTTATTCTTATCCATGCTTTTCCTAGAATATTTTCCCTAAGTATATTACCTACGTTAGCAAACCTACTATCTTCACTCTTGTTTCTATTATCTCCAAGTACAAAGTATTCATTTTCTTCTAAATAGATAGGTTCAGATGCTAATCCGTAGTTTTCCATTTCTTCTACTTCAATCTTTTCTTCAAGTCTTTCATCATTGATGTAAATACCATCTGATTTTATTTGAACAGTTTCTCCAGGCAAGCCGATTATTCTTTTTATATTATAATAACTGTGTTCTTTATCTGTTTTTAAGAAGACTATCACATCAAATCTTTTTGGGTTAGATAAGCGGTATGAGAACTTATCTATTAGTATGCTATCATCTTCTACTAGAGTGGGGCTCATTGAATCTTTGTAAACTGTAGTCCTCTCAAGTCCATAATTAACAACTGCATAGGCTAGAAAAACAACAGCAACAATCTCCACTATAAATATTAAAATCTCTATTATTAGCTTTTTATTAAATTTACTATTATCTGACTCAAAATACTCATTCATATGCTTTTCTCCAATTAATAAGGTTTTACTAGTCTATACCATTTTATATTATTATACATTTTGTGTCTACATTTATATCATTAAAATAATATTAATCAAAGCTTAGCATCTTTATAAATACTTAAAATTATCCATTAAAAAAACTGTACTAGGGTGTAACATGTCTCTAACATTACACCCCTGTACAGTTTTTTTAAAAGAAGATATATAAACTAATTCAATCTTCAATATTGGAATAAAATTAGAATAATTTTTCTTTAACTTTAGCTTTTTTACCAACTCTACCACGTAAGTAGTTAAGTTTAGCTCTTCTAACTTTACCTCTTCTGATAACTTCAATCTTGTCAATGTTTGGTGAATGTACAGGCCAAGTTCTCTCAACACCTACACCGCCAGAAGTTTTTCTAACTGTAAATGTTTCTCTTGCTCCACCGTTTTGTCTCTTAAGAACAGTTCCTTCGAAAACCTGGATTCTTTCACGAGAACCTTCTCTAACTTTTGCGTGAACTCTAACAGTATCACCTACATTAAAATTAGCAACGTCACTTTTAAGTTGAGCATTCTCAATATTCTTAATTATTTCATAACTATTCATTTTTGTGACCTCCTTATATTTTAGATGTTCTTAATACAATTTCGTATCAGAGGACCATCCTACTCACAGTATTATACTGTATCACATTTTATCATATTTTGCAAACTATTTTTTGCTTTTATTGTATTCTTCAAGAAATTTTATATCTTCTTTAGTAAGCTTAGCTTTTTCAAGTAAATCAGGTCTAATATTAGCTGTTCTAATTAATGACTGTTGCCTTCTCCACTTGGCAACATTACCATGATGGCCAGACAAAAGTACCTTAGGGACACTCTTATCCATAAAGGTTTCTGGTCTAGTATATTGGGGGTACTCAAGCAAGTTATCGTGGAAGGTTTCAAATTCAGCAGATGCATCATTGTTTAAAACACCTGGTACCAGTCTTGCTATGGCATCAATCATTACCATAGCAGGAAGTTCTCCTCCTGTTAATACATAGTCACCAATTGAAACATAATCAGTTACTATCATCTCTAAAACTCTCTCATCTATTCCTTCATAGTGCCCACATAGAAAGACAAGGTCTTCTTCTTTTGAAAGTTCCTCAGCTATGGCTTGATTAAAAACCCTACCTTGGGGTGTAAGGTAAATTACACGAAGCTTCTTGTCCTTACTATTATCATCTCTTGCAAATATACCCTCTTCTACAGCCTTATAAGCCCTATAAACTGGGCCTGGTGCCATTACCATGCCAGCTCCGCCACCATACGGGTAGTCATCTACTTGATTGTGTTTATTTTCAGAATAATCACGTATATTTACTGTTTGTAATGAAATTGTGTTGTTTTTCATTGCTCTTCCTGTAATACTTGTTTGAAGCCCTTGTTCAATCATTTCAGGAAAAAGTGTTAGTACATGAAAATTCATAATTTTCTCCATTCTAATATAGCGGCTAATAAGTCTTATAATAAGCCATCTAGTAAATGAACTCTTATAAGTTGATTCTCTATATCAACGTCTAATATACATTCTTTAATAACTGGGATAAGCACTTCCTTGCCTTGACTAGTCTCAACAACATAAACATCGTTAGCTCCTGTTTTAAGAACATCAGTAACTATTCCAAGTTCCACATCTTCATCTGTGATTACCCTTGAACCAATTAAATCAGCAATGAAATATTCGTTTTTACCTAGTTCTACAGCGTTTTCTCTAGTAACTAGTAGGTCCTTACCCTTGTATTTTTCTATGTCATTAATATTATCAATACCTTTAAACTTAAGTATAACTAGATTTTTGAAGTATTTTACCCCTTCAACTTCTAGGTCTATAAGTTCCCTACCAGTATCTAAAATAACCTCTTTAAGGTAGTCGAATCGCCTTATATCATCAGTTGTAGGATATACCTTTACTTCACCACGGATACCATGGGTTGAAGAGATAGTACCAACCTTTAGTAAGTCTTCCATTTTATTTATTCTCCTAAATAAAATTATATGGTAATAAAAATAAGGTAAATTATAAGTTTAGTAATTTCAAAAACAACGAAGTTTGGCCTTGCAAACTTCGTTGAATAATTGTTAATCTACTATATCTACAATTACTTTTTTATCGTCTTTAACAGCCGATGCTTTAGCTAAAGTTCGAATACACTTTGCTATTCGTCCATTCTTGCCAATAACCTTGCCCATGTCATCTTCTGCAACTTTAAGCTCAACAACAATGGCCTTGTCTGTTTCTGTTTCATTAACAAAAACTTCATCTGGTTTATCAACAAGCGCTTTAGCAATAACTTCTACTAATTCTTTCACTACTTTCACCTCCATAGGTGGAATTACTTAGTGATACCAGCTTGCTTAAATAGTCTTCCAACTGTTTCAGTAGGTTGTGCACCGTTAGATAACCATTTTTTTGCAGCTTCCTCATCGATAGTTACAGAAGTAGGATTAGTTCTTGGGTTGTAAGTACCAATTTCTTCGATAAATCTACCATCTCTTGGAGAACGGGAATCAGCTACTACTATTCTATAGAAAGGCGCTTTCTTTTTGCCTAGTCTTTTTAATCTGATCTTTACTGCCATCTTTATTCACCTCCTTTATAATGATTATATCTGTTAGTTATAACAAAACATTAAACTTTTATTCTATATATAAATTTGTTAAAACAAACAATATCCTTAGAATTTAAATGGGAAATTAAACATTCCCTTCTTCTTACCCTTACCACCTAGCATACCTGCATATTGCTTCATCATTTTTCTAGATTGTTCAAATTGCTTTACTAGTTTGTTAACTTCACTTATGTCAACACCAGCACCCTTAGCTATTCTTCGCTTTCTAGATGGATTTATAATGTTAGGGTTTAATCTTTCTTCTAGGGTCATGGAATAAATTATAGCTTCTACTCTTGATAGGGCACTATCATCAACATCAATATCCTTTAGTTGACCACCCATGCCTGGTAGCATCTTTAGAATATCAGCTATTCCACCCATCTTCTTAATCTGTTGCATCTGTTCAAGGAAATCATTGAAGTCAAATTCTGCTTTTTTGATTTTCTTTTCTAGTTCCTTGGCTTTATCTTCATCTATATCAAGGCTGGCTTCTGCCTTATCAATTAGGGTAAGAATATCACCCATACCTAATATTCTAGAAGCCATTCTATCAGGATAAAACTGTTCTAAGTCTGATAACTTTTCTCCCATACCAGCGTACAGGATTGGTCTACCAGTTACTGCACGGATTGAAAGGGCTGCACCACCTCTTGTGTCACCATCTAATTTAGTTAGGATAACACCATCAATACCAATTTTTTCGTTAAACATCTCAGATACATTAACAGCATCTTGACCTGTCATTGAGTCAACTACTAAAACGGTTTGGTCTACAGCTACATTCTCTTTAATTTCTATAAGCTCGTTCATCATGTCTTCATCAACATGTAAACGTCCTGCAGTATCAAGAATTATTAGGTTGTTCTTGTTCTTACTAGCATGTTCTATTGCAGCCTTAGCAATATTAACAGGCTTGTGCTTGTCACCCATAGCAAAAACCGGAATTCCAAGCTTTTCACCATTAATTTTAAGCTGTTCTATAGCTGCTGGTCTATAAATATCACAAGCAACTAGTAGTGGCGACCTACCCTTTGCTTTAAACTTACCTGCTAACTTAGCAGCTGTAGTAGTCTTACCTGCACCTTGAAGACCACACATCATAATTATTGTAAGTTCATTAGCTGGTTTTAGGGTAAGTTCAGTTGTCTCAGACCCCATTAGCCTAACCAACTCTTCATTAACTATCTTAACTACCATCTGACCAGGTGTAAGACTCTTCATTACATCTTGGCCAATAGCTCGCTCTTGAACTGATTTAGTAAAATCTCTAACTACTTTATAATTAACGTCAGCTTCTAGCAATGCAAGTTTTACTTCTCGCAGGGCTGCCTTTACATCTGCTTCTGTTAAACGGCCTTTGCTTCTTAAATTTTTAAATACACTCTGCAGTTTATCTGTAAGGCTATCAAATGCCATGGAAACCTCCTATAAATCATGTAATATATCATCCGCTAGGTCATTCATTTCTTGTAAAAGCCCATCTGATACCTCTTTATTATCAAGGCTAAGCTCTTTAATAATACTCTTTATCCGATTAACTTTATCTTCAATAGTCTTAAACTTCTTTACTAAGTGCAATGATTCTTCGTATTCTCGTAATTTCTTACTAGACCTTTTAATTATATCATGAACTCCCTGCCTAGTAATCCCTTTATCTTCTGCTATTTCAGATAAGGATAAGTCATTAAAAATATAATCTACAAATACTTCCTTGTTATTCTCAGTTAATAACTCTCCATAAAAATCATAAAGTATGGAAAGTTCAATCGTCTCTTGCATAGCCTTATCTATTACAGAAATATCTTGTTCCTGCTTGTTTCCTATAAGGTTCTTTTGATTAGGTTGTTTATCCAAACTCATCATGCACCACCTGTAAAGCTATTTTCTTTACAGGTGATAGTATACAAAATTAAGCCCCTAATGTCAAGCAAATATTTTTTATTTTTATAAATTTCTTTTGCCTCAAAATACCAATACCCCAAGTTATCAAACTCGGGGTACTAGCATATTTAAAGTAAATAGGTTTTCTTATACTGGATAAGCCTTATTCTCTGTATCTGCTATTGTAAGGTCAACCTTATCTTTTTGAGCTTTTCTATATTTGAAGAAGTCCATTGCTACTTCTGGGAATAGGGCGTAAGTTAAAACGTCCTCATCTTGCTCTCTCCAGTCTTTAATTTCTGCTTCTAACTTATCTAATTCTGGCTCTAGTAAGTCAGCAGGACGGCAAGTAATTGGGTCTTCATCTTTAATAATTTTCTTTTGAATTTCTGGGTCAACTGGCTTAGTAGTTTTACCATACTTACCAAGCATTATATCCTTAGCTTCTTTAGTTACTAGCTTATATCTTTCGCCAGCAAGAACGTTAAATACCGCTTGAGTACCAACAATCTGACTTGATGGTGTAACAAGTGGTGGTTCACCAAAGTCCTTACGAACTTGTGGTATTTCTCTTAGTACATCGTAGTATTTATCAGAAGCATTTTGCTCTTTTAATTGAGATACTAAGTTAGATAACATTCCACCTGGAACTTGATAAAGTAGAGTTTTAATGTCTACACCTAGTACTTTTGTATTAATAAGACCACTTTCAAGAGCCTTTTCTTTTATTGGTCTAAAGTAATCAGCAATTTCAGCTAATTTATCTTGGTCTAAACCAGAATCATATTGTGTACCTTTAAATACTTCTACCATAACTTCTGTTGCAGGTTGACTTGTACCTAAAGCAAATGGTGATATAGCAGTATCAATAATATCAGCTCCTGCTTCAACACCCTTTAGGTAGGTCATTCCACCTAAACCACTTGTATAGTGAGTATGAAGGTCAATTGGAATACTTACTTCTTCTTTTAGGGCTGTTACTAGTTCTTTAGCCATCTCAGGAACAAGAAGACCAGCCATATCTTTAATACAGAAGGACTTTGCACCCATCGCTTCTATTTGCTTAGCCTTCTCTACATAATATTCTACAGTGTAAGCATCACCTATTGTGTAAGAAACTGCTATTTGGGCATGGCCCCCTTCTTTGTTAACAGTTTTTACTGCTGTTTCAAGGTTTCTTAAATCGTTAAGGGCATCAAATATTCTTACAATATCAATACCATTAGCAATTGATTTTTGAACAAAGTACTCAACAACATCATCCGCATAATGACGATAGCCTAACAGGTTCTGACCCCTAAGTAACATTTGTAGTTTTGTATTCTTAAATCCATCTCTTAAAACTCTTAGTCTATGCCAAGGATCCTCTTTTAGAAATCTTAAAGATGCATCAAATGTAGCTCCACCCCAACATTCTACAGAATGGTATCCAATTTGGTCCATTTTTTCCATAATTGGTAGCATCTCTTCTGTACTCATTCTAGTAGCCATTAAAGATTGGTGGGCATCTCTAAGGACTGTTTCGGTAATCTTTACCGGTTTTCTCTCAACTGACATAATCTACCTCCTGTTCCTTCTCTTATATGTATGTCCAAACACTTAGTTATATTTTATCTTACTATTAATTAAACACCAAATATAGCAAGGAATACACCTGCTGCTACTGCTGTTCCTATAACACCTGATACATTAGGTCCCATAGCATGCATTAGCAAGAAATTTGTTGGGTCTGCCTCAGAACCAACCTTTTGTGATACTCTAGCAGCCATAGGCACTGCTGATACACCCGCTGAACCTATTAATGGATTAATTGGTTCTTTAGTGAACTTGTTCATAATCTTAGCCATAATAACTCCTGATGCAGTTCCAAACATGAAAGCTACAAGGCCAAGAATTACAATCTTAAGTGTATCAAATGTCAGAAAAGCTTCTGCACTTGTTGTTCCACCTACAGATATTCCTAATAGAATAACTATGATATACATAAGGGCATTAGATGCAGTTTCTGTAAGTTGTGGAACTACTCCACTTTCTCTAAATAGGTTACCAAGCATTAACATTCCAATAAGGGGTGCTGTTGTAGGTAATATTAACACAACAACTATTGTAACAATTATTGGGAATAATATCTTTTCTCTCTTTGAAACAGTTCTTAATTGCTTCATTTTGATTTTACGTTCTTCTTCAGTAGTTAGAGCCCTCATAATTGGTGGTTGGATAATTGGTACTAGGGACATATATGAGTATGCCGCTACTGCAATAGGTCCAAGTAACTCTGGTGCTAATAGTGCTGCAAGATATATTGATGTTGGTCCGTCAGCGCCACCAATAATACCTATTGATGCTGCTGCCCCATCTGTAAAACCAAATAAAACAGCTAATAAATAAGCACCAAAAACACCAAATTGTGCTGCTGCTCCTAATAAGAAGCTTTTAGGGTTAGCTATTAAGGGACCAAAGTCAGTCATAGCTCCAACCCCCATGAATATTAGGGAAGGGAATATTCCCCACTCATCTCCTAAGTAAAAATAATATAACAATCCGCCTGCTTGGTGGTTACCGTATGTATCGGTTGTAGGTGGTGCCATAATACCAGGGAACAAGTTAACGAGCAACATACCAAAGGCAATTGGTACTAATAATAATGGCTCATAATCTCTTGCAATTGCTAAGTAAAGAAAGAAACATGCAACCACTATCATTATTAAGTTCTTATATGTTAACTCACTAAAGGCAGATTGCTGTGCTAAATCAGTTATAATGCCTATTATATAATCCATATGATCTCCTCTATCTTTTCTATAGTTGATTTTAAGTTAAGCAAACTGGTTTAATCCACTATTGTAGATTATAAAATTGCTTAACCTGGATAAAAAAATCAATAAGTCCATATAGTACTAATTTAAAGTTGCAATTATATCTCCTGATTCAACCATCTGTCCTGCTGAAACGTTAATACTAGCAACTGTTCCTTCTTCTGCAGCTACGATTTCATTTTCCATCTTCATAGCTTCAAGTATTGCAACTACGTCTCCTCTTTTAACTGTTTGGCCAACTTGTACTGCTACGGAAAGAATTTTACCTGGCATTGGTGATTCTATTTCAATACTTCCTTGACTACCTGCAGGTGCTGGTGCTGGATTAGCTGCTTGTGCAGGTGCTGGTGTAGGTGCTGGAGTTGGTGTTGGTGTTGGTGTTGGTACTGGAGCCGGAGCTACTGGAGCTGGTGTTGGCGCTACCTGTGGTGCTCCACTTCCTTCTTGTACTGTCACTTCATATGCTACTCCATTAACTGTAATTGTATAAGTTTTCATCACTGTTTCCTCCTTGTATCACATCTATTTTATTTTTTGTAAGTTGTTTTTCTACGTATTGACCTAATAAGCAGTCCATCTGCTGGAACATAACTTCCTTCTTCTTCCATACTTGCCATGATAGCAGCTGTTATTACTGCAACTAATTCACTATCATTAGCCACAAGAACAGAGTCGTTACTTGGTGTTAGGTCCTTATTACCTGTATCATTGATACCAGTACTTGTAGATACCGGTTTATTAACTTGTGATTGCTTAGGTGTTTTACCTTTTTTCGCTACATTATCTGGTGAGCCTGGCAAATATTTAAATAAATAAATTACAAATGCTATAAATATTAGGACTACTAATACTATAGCCATTCCGATTAGTGTGTTAAGTCCTGCCTCTATCATTCTCTCACCAAGGGAAGCTGTTAAAAAAGGGAAATAATTTAATGTATTCATGCACTCCTCCTATCTAACCTTCTTATGCAAATTATATGGTTAAACTGTTCCATGCTTCTTACTTGGAAGTTCTTCAACCTTTGTAAACAACATTTCAAATGCATAAATTAGATGTTTTCTCGCGGAAGAAGCATCTATAATTGCATCTACATAACCACGTCTTGCTGCTGATTCTGCACTAGACTGAAGGTTAGCATATTCTTTAGCCTTTTCATTAACTAA
>JAAYRG010000172.1 GCA_012518885.1 Clostridiales bacterium
AACTCCCTTTCGAGGGTCTCTTTAATTGTGTTTGCACATAATTGTTTTACCTAGAATATTATATACTAAAAAAATAGGTGATTATATGAATTTTGATACAATTAGTGCTAGTAAAATAGATGAATATTTTAATGATAATAATGTAATTATAATAGATGTTCGAAACCACTATGACTATAGTCAAGGGCATATTCCAACAGCTATTAATATCCCTTACAATGAGTTTCATGAGGTAAAAAGAAGCTTACCTAGAAATAAAACACTAATATTATACTGCGAAAGAGGTGGTACAAGTATTATATTGGCAAGAGATTTATGTAAGGAAGGCTATATTGTTAAAAATATATATGGAGGAATAAATGCTTATAGGGGTCCTTTAGAATGAAAGATATTAGGATTTACAAGTAAATGAAATATATGTTATAATGACGCAAGTATAATTCTAGTTAATTGTGGAAGGTAACTTAAGATAGAGTATATTTTATTATATTAGAAAGATGGAGCGAGAATTATGAAATACGAATTTATGGCACCTTGTCATTTTGGATTAGAAAGTGTGTTAAAAAAAGAAATTATAGATTTAGGTTATGATATTACTAAGGTAGATAATGGTAAGGTTTATTTTAATGGTGATGAAGATGCCATATGTCGTAGTAACATATTTTTGAGAACAACTGAAAGAATTTTATTAAATGTAGGTACTTTTAAGGCAAAAACCTTTGATGAATTATTTGAAAGAACAAAAGCACTACCATGGGAGAATTTTATTCCTAAAAACGCAAAATTTTGGGTTACAAAGGCAACCTCAGTCAAAAGTAGTCTATTTAGCCCATCTGATATCCAATCAATTATGAAGAAGGCTATAGTAGAAAGACTAAAAGAAGAATATAAGATCTCATGGTTTCCTGAGGATGGACCTGAATATCCAATTAGGGTTTCAATTATGAAAGATATTGTTACAGTCGGCTTAGATACTAGTGGAGAGTCCCTACATCGTAGAGGCTATAGAAAGCTTACAAGTAAGGCACCTATTACTGAAACCCTAGCAGCTGCACTTATTATGCTAACGCCATGGAATAAGGATCGTATATTAGTTGACCCATTTTGTGGTAGTGGGACTTTTCCTATTGAAGCTGCTCTTATTGGGTGTAATATTGCGCCAGGTATGAATCGTTCTTTTACAGCCGAAAATTGGACAAACATAGTAGCAAAGAAATCTTGGTACCAAGCAATAGAAGAAGCCCATGATATGATTATTATGCCAACAGACATGGATATACAAGGTTATGATATAGATGGGGATATAATAAAGGCAGCGATGGAAAATGCAAAATTAGCAGAAGTAGACCAGTATATTCACTTTCAGAAGAGAGATGTAAGTCAACTTAGTCACAGAAAAAAATACGGTTTTATAATAACAAATCCTCCTTATGGAGAAAGACTTGAGGAAAAGAAGGACATGCCAAAGCTTTATAAAGAAATAGGTAAAGCTTTTAATAGGTTAGATAGTTGGTCCTATTATATAATTACAAGTTATGAGGATGCTGAGAAGTATATAGGTAGGAAGGCTGATAAAAATAGAAAGATATACAATGGTATGCTAAAGACATATTTTTATCAATTTATGGGGCCAAGACCACCTAAACGTAATAATAATAGTCTAGATAAATAAATCTGAGTGAGGGTTTTAGGATGAGTAAAAGAATAATTTTTGCTACAAGCAATGAAGATAAGATGAAAGAAATAAGGATGATTTTAGCTGACTTAGATTATCAGATATTATCATTGAAAAAAGCAGGAATTGATGTTGATATAGTAGAAGATGGGACTAGTTTTGAAGAGAATGCAATAATTAAGGCTAAAACAGTAATGGAAATAAGTAATGAAATAGTTATGGCAGATGATTCAGGACTTGAGATTGATGCCTTTGATAAGAAACCAGGTATATATTCCTCAAGATTTCTAGGAGAAGATACGCCTTATGATATTAAAAATAATTATATTCTAGAAAAATTGAAGGATGTTAAGTGGGAAGACCGTACAGCTAGGTTTGTTTGTGCAATCGCCTGCGTATTTCCCGATGGTAGAATTATTACAAAGAGAGGTGTTATGGAGGGTTATATAGGATACGAGATAGAGGGCAAGAATGGATTTGGTTACGACCCTATTTTTTGGTTACCAAAATACAATACAACCTCAGCAGCCCTAACACCAGAAGATAAGAATAAGGAAAGCCATAGGGGTAAAGCTCTAGAAGCAATAAAGGAAGAACTAGCTAAGATTACAACTTAATATATTAATAAAAATTAATATTTTAGGTTAAAAGATAAGGATAAATTATAAATAATGCGAAATATTGATATATAATAATATTAATATGTAAAAATTATAATAATTTAAAAGGAATACCTATACACGAATTTGGGAATGTTATTACGGAGAAATAGCTTATGAATATACTTATTGTTAGTGATTCACATGGACGAGAAGATAACTTAATTAAGGCAATAAACCTTGAAAAGCCAATAGATATGCTTATACATTTAGGTGATTCTAATGGCAATATCGAATATATTAAGAGTTTAGTAGATTGCCCTGTCCATATTGTTTGTGGAAATAATGATTTTTTTTGTGATGTAGAGAGCGATATAATTATAGATATATCAAATTTTAGGGTTTTATTAACCCATGGTCATAGGTATGGTGTAAGTTATGATCTAGAAAGAGTTAAAAATATTGGAAGACAATATGGGGTAGATATAATTATGTACGGCCACACCCACATACCTCATATAGATATTTCTGGAGATATATGGGCAATAAACCCAGGAAGTATTTCCCTACCAAGACAATCGGATGATAAACCGACTTATATAATTATGGAAATCGATAATTTGGGGAAAGCTAATTTTACTTTAAAGCAAG
>JAAYRG010000021.1 GCA_012518885.1 Clostridiales bacterium
AACATGATAACCAAGGATTAGGGCCTTGTGGGCCTTATACTCATCAATACATATACTCATTCCACCAGCCTGGCCGCCTTGTTCCTGGGTTTGACCAGCTTCTACTACTCCTACCCCAAGGGCTCCACAAGCAGCATCTAGACCTCCTGCAACAACAGGAATACCTTCTAAAAGTCCTGTTAGCATGGCAGCTTCCTTGCTAACCCTACCTACTACATCATGGCATTCATAGATATCTGGCAGAAAGCTAGTGTCTATGCCCATGGTCCTTGCCATGTCATAATCCCACTTGCCCCTAGCCATATCAAAGCAGTGGAAGCCATATCCTTGTGACTTATCCTGAGACATGTTACCTGTTAACTTGTATACTATAAAGCTATTAGATTGTAAGATTGTACTGATATTACGGTAAACATCATGCATATTCTCCTTGTACCAAACTATCTTAGCAGTAGTATATGAGGGTTGGAGCGAGTTACCGCAAAGGTCAAATATTGCATCCTCACCAACTTCCCTGTTTAGCCTGTCACATATATCCTTGGCCCTTGTATCCATCCATATTGGAGTTTGGGTTAATACCTGGCCGTCTTTTCCAATGGCAATAGCTGACCAACTTTGACCATCTACACCAATGCCAGCTATGGCACTTTTGTCAACCCCACTAGTTAAGGTGGCCTCTTTAATAGCCTCACAAGTTGCCTGCCACCACTCATCTGGGTCTTGCTGGGCATGGCCCTTCTTAGGGTAATAGACATTATAAGCCTTACTAGAACTTCCAATTACATTGCCATCTATATCAAAAATTACCACCTTACATGAAGAAGTACCTATGTCTATACTCAGTATATAATTTGTCACCCTTACACCTCCACTTACCTTCACAAAACAGACAAGACTAGGGGACCATGCAACTGTCTTGTCTATTTGTCTTAACTGCCCTAACTAATATCCTTTATTGAATTGCCATGAATAATTTCTGTTGATAGTTTTACAGTTTCATATTCCACTATGGTTGAATCTTTCTTGGCATTCTCCAAATGACTTAACATAATCCTAGCTGTAGCCTTTGCTATTTCCCTTATTGGTTGGGTTACTATGGTCACCTTAGGATTCATAGCCTTAGCAAACTCAATGTTATCAAAGCCTATTACAGAGATTTCTTCTGGTACCTTTAGTTCTAATTCTCCAATACCTATGAAGGTCCCAATGGTCATTTCAGCGTTTGATGCAATTACAGCTGTCATATCAGGATTGTCTTCTACTAGTTTCTTTAAGCACTCAGCGCCACCATTGATTGTGTAGTCACCATACGCTATTAGCCTATCTTCTATCTCAAGGCCTGCCTCTTCTAAACACCTTCTATATCCTTCAAGTCTTTCTCTAGATGTGTAGATATCTTTTGGTCCAGCGATAAATCCAATTTTCTTATGGCCTTTATTAATTAATAAGTTAGTTGCATTCTTTGTAGCTTGCCTATTATCAACTAATACACAATCACTTTCTAGTTTATCTACCTTTCTATCAATAAGTAGGATGGGTTTTTTAGATTCTTGAAATAATTTTAAATGGGAACCATCTGGGTTTACTGGCATATTAATTATCCCATCAACCCTTTTTTTATATAGGAATTCAACTACTTCTTTTTCAATTTGTGAATCTGTCCTACAATCACAGACTAGTGTTGCATATCCTTTTTTTCTAAATATATCTTCAACTATAGTAATTATTTCTGTAATAAAGGCGTTTTTAAGTTCAGGAATGACTACTCCAATGATTTTAGACCTATTAGTCTTTAGACTCCTAGCTACCTCATTGACTTCATAGCCAAGTTCTTCTATAGCCTTCTCAATTTTTATTCGGTTTTTTTCTCTAACATTACCACCATTTAAGTATGATGATATAGTAGCAAGGCCTAGCCCTGTCTTTTTTGCAATATCTTTTATTGTTGCTGCCAATTTGATGTCTCCTTTCTTTTTTAATATTATAGCATACAGGAGATATTGGCTAAATTGGGTTATTAAACATATGCCTTTCCTTCGCTACCACATAATTTTATCCGGTCTTTAACTAGTTCTATTACTTTTGCCATGCCTGCCTTACCAAATACCTTAGGGTCAAAGGCCTCCGGGTTTTCTCTAAAAACTTCCTTCATTCCATCTGTATAAGCTATTCTAAGTTCTGTAGCAAAGTTAACCTTGCAAATTCCTCTTTGGATGCATTCCCTAACATCTTCATCACTTAGTCCAGACCCACCATGTAAAACTAAGGGAATATCCACTAGGACCCTTATAGCAGATACCCTCTCTTTGTCAAGGACAGGTGTTTGGGAGTATATGCCGTGGGCAGTGCCAATTGCAACTGCAAGAGAGCTAATACCTGTTCTTTCAACAAACTCTTTAGCTTCCTTAGGGTCTGTATAGTTACCATCCTTAACTTCTAAATCGTCTTCTTTGCCACCAATTTTGCCAAGCTCAGCTTCAACTGGAATATTGTTTGGCCTTGCAACCTCAACAACTCTTTTAGTTAATTCAATATTCTCTTCAAAACTTTTACTTGAACCGTCAATCATTACTGAAGTATAGCCTTCCCTTATTGCCTTAACTACTAAGTCAAAACTATTACCATGGTCAAGGTGGAGGGCTACTGGAACACTAGCCTTTTTGGCTTCTGCCTTTACAAGAGCATAATATGTACTAAGTTCTCCGTACTTTACAGTAGAAGGAGTGGTTTGTAGCATAACTGGTGACTTCATCGTAGTAGCTGCTGCTATAACTGCCTTAACCATCTCCATATTCTCAACATTAAATGCACCTATTGCATAGTTTCCTTCTTTTGCATCTAATAACATTCTTTCAGATGTAACTAATGGCATAGCAATACCTCCATATTTTATAATCCGAAACGTTTCGGTTTTGTCTATATTATTACTCTTTTTAATCTTATTGTCAATATCTTTTTAATATGTTTACAAAAATAACAAAGGCCTGCTAAATAGCAGGCCTATAATTGATATCTTTTATTGAATTATATTTTTATTGCTTATCAACATTTATTTACTATAACTTATACTTCATCAACATTACGGTATATATACCTGTTATAGAAAATAAAGAATACTGTAATTATAACAGCTACTATAACTGCACTCATACCACCAATTATACCAATAGAATCTGCTATAGCACCAATAATTGAAGGCATAAGGATTGAGCCTACACCAGCAATTAATAACATAACACTTAGGGCCATAGGATAATCTTTTATAACATGGCCAGCACTAGCTATAGTGGTAGGATATATTCCTGACATAAAGAAGCCAACACCGATTATACCTAGTACTACAGGTGAAGTTGTCCTTGCAAGTAACAAGACAACAAAGAAGATTAGGTAGCCTACTGAGCCAGCCAGTAATATTTTTGACTTTTCTATGTGGTTTGATAGGTATCCATATAGGAGGCGACCAAACAAGATAACAATCCACAGTAAACTAGACATAATTTGTGCCCAGCTACCACTCATTATTCCTGAATCCTTAAAATATGTAACTAACCAACCATTAACTGCTTGTTCTGCACACATATAGGAGAACATGATTCCACAAGCTGTTAAATAGTACTTATTTTTTAGAAAGCCCCAGTCTGTTTTAGCTTTTTTGCTAGGATTTTTATCTCCCTTTTTAATTGGCTTATCATTTGGAATTGGCATAAGTCCAAAAACTAAAACTTCTACCGCACAAAGAATTGCTACAATAAGTACTGCATATAGCCATCCATCTGTATTGTTCCTTGTAAATAACATAGCCAGGAATGGAGCTATAAATGCACCAATAGCAAATACACTATGTAATAGGTTTAGGGCCCAACCCTTTCCTGTAGCAATTTCATTAATTATACTATTATTGAAGTTACTTACTGCTCCTCTTGCTATACCTGACATTGTAAATGCAAGAAGGAGAACTGCTGGATTACCTGAAACTAGCATTAGGGCAAAGGCAATAACTCCAAAGCTAGTAAATAAAAGGATACTTTTTCTCTTTCCAATATGTAATGGAAGTACTCCAGCAAAATAACTAGAAAATAAGTTTCCTACAGAGTGGAAGGAAATAAGCAGTCCTGTCACCTTATAACTTAGGTCGTAGGTTTCTTTCATATATGGAAGCACTGCTCCCAAAACTAATGCGATTATACCATTTACAAAAAAGGTATAAAAACAACCAGCAAATATCTTCTTTACCTCATTATTTGTTGAGTTCTTTTGTAATTCCATGTATTTTCTCTCCATTTATCTTCTTCTATATTTATTCTTTATTTATATTCAATCTATTGTACCATATCAATCAAAATAATACATAACAATAAGCTAGTACAAAAGTTTAAGATGACAATAATGTTGTACAATTACCTTTACATTATTTTAGCAACACGAAAAAACAATGCTATTATTAAGCATTGTTTTCTCATATTCAAATTTCTTTAATTTATATAATACATAAGGGAAATCAACTTAGTCTTATCCTAAAGATTCTGCAAGGGCTGCCAGTGCCAAGGACTGGCCATAGGCCATTGGTCTTATAATAATATTCTTATAGTGGTTAACATCGTCACTAATGGCTGTTCCTGCAGAAACATTAAGTACTGTACCATCTTCTGATATATTATTAATAATACCAGCTATACCTTTTTCGGCAATGCTAATATAACTTTCATCTAATAATCCTAGTTTTATACCTTTTATTATTCCTTTAATCATCCCAGCTGTTCCTGAAACTTCCTCATAGCTAGTGCTATCAGTTAGAACAGTGTGCCACAATCCACTTTCAGATTGTAGTTCCTTTAAGGCATTAACTTGGGCTAGGTAGGTGTCAACTATATAAGTTCTAACACCCCTATCAATATTGTCACCAACTATGTCTAAATAGTCAGTTATACCAAAGGTAAACCATGAGTTACCACGACACCAAAAATGTCCGCCATAGTTATCATTTCTATTAAAACTCCATCCATGATAGAATAAGCCTGTTTCTTTGTTATAAAGGTATTTTATATGGACTAGAACCTGTTTTAGGGCCTCGCTTCTCCATATCGGATTGTTATAATACTCGCCCATTTTTGCCAAGAATAACACAGACATAAAAAGGGTATCAATCCATAGTTCACTATCATTAAGAATTATGGAGTTACGGTCACCAATACTAGTTGTTACATGTTGGAATGCACCTTCTTTAGTTTTAGGAAGGTCGTTAACAAGCCAATTAGCATGTTCAACACACATGGCTTCATAGGCCTTATTGCCTGTTCTTCTTGCTAAATCAATTAAGGTAAGGTAAGGGGCTGTAGTATTAATATTTTTACTTGGAAGTCCTTTTTCTATATTGGCTTTAAACCAGTTATTTAGAAAATCATCATATCTTGCATCTCCATAGTGTTTTTGAAGCATAGCAAGTCCATATATACCTACACCTTGTGGCCAGTCCCATTCCATAATACCAAAATCTCTAGCAATTAGGCCTTTACTGTGACTATCTGATGATGTCTCCTTGTCCATATCATAATCTGCATCACCCATATTCATCATATTGTTTACAACTAGTTCAATATACTTTTTGATATCTTTATTATTCTTGCTCACCATATTATTCTCCTTTATCAAGACCTTTTCTATGACTAATTTTAGCATAGGAGCAATTTTAAAAGAATTCAAAAAAACGTGAACTTACACCAATTATCTGACTTTTTAATTAATGATTTCATGGAAATAATAAGGATAACATAAGATATCATATAAAAAGACCATATCACTTACATAGTAAAGGATATAGCCTTTTTATTATGATTATCAAAACGGGTGGTAAATTTATTTATGTATAGAATTCTCTTTTATTAGATAACTTGTTCCATTTCAGCACACATTAGTAAGAATGCACCTACTCCGTGAAGGTCGTTCTCTGATGTTGGTCT
The DNA here is from genome assembly GCA_012518885.1 of Clostridiales bacterium. Taxonomy (GTDB): domain Bacteria; phylum Bacillota; class Clostridia; order Lachnospirales; family Lachnospiraceae; genus JAAYRG01. The sequence goes on from JAAYRG010000021.1 coordinate 5,958, forward strand.
ATTAATATAATGTTCATAGTCACCTACACCGGTACCTACACAAACATTATTAACAACTAAATCATCACCATCAAACTCTAGGGAATCAATTATTCCATTAAAGGCCTTCTTAGCATAATCTAGGTAGTCTTTACTAATAATTCCTTTTCTTACTCCCTTAGCTATAGCTGCTGCAAATAGACAGCTACAGGATGTTTCTAGCCAGTTTCCTTCACCTTCTAGCTTGTCTACTACTTGATACCATAGACCACTTTCAGCTTGGAATTTAACTACTGCTTCCATAAGATTTCTTACAGAATCACATAAAGCTTCATATTGTGGGTGGTCACTATCAATAAAGTCAAGGTCATCTAGAATAGCTACTGGTACCCATCCAATTGAACGTCCCCAGAATTCAGGAGACTTTCCTGTAACAGGGTCTGCCCATTCAATTTGTTTTGAGCAATCCCAAGCATGGTACCATAGACCTGTTTCTTCATCTTTAGTGTATTTTTCCATTAATAGGACTTGTTCTACAACTAAATCAATAAACTCAGGAACATTGAAACGTTTGCCATATTCAGCACAAATTGGTCCTCCCATATATAGGCCATCAAGCCACATTTGGTGTGGGTAACGTACCTTGTGCCAGAAACCGCCTACTTCGTTTCTATTGAAGTTCTTTACTATGTCAACACAAGTATCAAGAGCCTTCTTGTAGCGTTCATCATTAGTTCTATCAAGAATAGGGTATAGCAAGATTCCTGGTTGAATATCATCAAGTTGAGTTACGTCATGGTAGTTTATAGTTCCATCTTCTTCAATTATGGAATCAACCCAGTCCTTAACATACTCATAGTATTTTTCGTCTTTACATAGTTCGTAGTTTTTGTAAACACCTGATAAAAATACACCTTGGTGATAATGGAATCTTCCCTTTGGTGGTAACTCCTGTGCCTTGTATTTTTTCATCATTGTTTCAATTGATTGCTTTGCATATTCGATTGGTCTTTTGTAATTACTCATGATAACCTCTTTCTATTTAATTAAATATTATTTTTTCTGTTTTTGCATTCTCTATTTCAACATTATTTAATTGTATATCTTCTACGTTTTGTGCGTAGATACCTACCTTAGACATTTCCTCAAGATCATCCATCATGGCTGGATGGCCTGCCGTAGCGTCATCAGCAAAACTAACATATACATTGTTCATTTCAACTTTTTCTATTTTGCTCTCAGGTAGACCGTAGAAGAAGGCACCAACGTAATGACTGTTTATGCAGTTTATGTTTTCGAATTTGACATGTTTAATGCTAGGGGTCCTATCATCTACTGGTAATTCTTCTTTTGTTCTAACGTATTCTGTATGACCATCTGGGTCACAAAAGTAGAACATATTGATTACAAATGGTGATAAAACATGGTCCATTTCTATGTTATTAAAATAAAGATTATCAACTACTGAATCTTTTCCTCTACCCCTTCTAGTTTTAAGTCTTAGACCACGATCTGTATTGTTAAACTTACAGTCGGTTACTATTACATTCTTAACTCCACCTGCAATCTCACTGCCGATTGTTACAGCTCCGTGTCCATCATTCATATTACATTGTCTGATAGTAATATTTTCTGATGGAGTTTTGTGCTTTGCACCCATATAGATTTTACCGGACTTGATTGCTATACAATCGTCTCCTAAGGAGAAGAAAACTCCAATAATCTCAACATCCTTACATGATTCAGGATCAATACCATCTGTATTAGGTGAGTCCTTAGGATTTATTAGGGATAGGTCAATAAATCTAAGGTTATTTGAAAAGTATGGATGCATGTTCCAACTTGGACTATTTTGTAAAGTAACACCTTGAATTGTTATGTTGCTACAGTGGTTTAAGAAGACTAATCTTGGTCTAGTTATTAGATTGTTCTTTGGCTTTGCCCACCAGTTGTCATAGCTTGCATTACCATCTATAGTACCTTGGCCGCATATTGTTACGTTTGATACATAAAGGCCTGTAATAACTGCAGCATACATATCTAGGGGGTTACCTTCCCAAGTACCAAGATTGTATTCATCTTGTTCATCATAACTCTCAATTATACCTGGCAGTATAGGTAGTTTTTCTTTTTGTGGAATAGCAGAAATTGTAGCATCTTTTGCTAATTCTATTGTTATATCACTCTTTAGGAATAAACTTGTAACATTATAAGTTCCCTTTGGTAGGTAAACACGTCCGTCCTTAGGACAAGAGTTTATCGCAGCTTGTATGTATATAGTGTCATCTTGAATACCATCACCTTTTGCACCAAAGGCTTTAACATTAAGGGTTACAAATTCAAAATCTGTTGTAAACTCTATTACATCTGAGCGAGAAGTTGAATTTTCTATGTATAATGAATATGTTGTATTAGGTTTTAAATCATTTATTGATTGGACAACCTTGTTACTATTCATTATATGCTCATCATTTAAGTATATTTTATACTCATCAATTTCGTAAATTCCTTCATTTAAAACTTCTATTACGATTTGTCTTTTGGTTTTAAATATAATATTAAACTTCATGTTCTTCTCCTCTAGTTAATAATCAACGACTTACCATATGCTCTCTTCTTTTAGCATTAAGTACTGGGCATAAGCCATAATGAAGGCTCCTACACCTTTTGGATCGTCACTAACAATAGGTTCTGAAAAATAGTATGCTAAACTTCCGTCTCTTTCCTTACCTGGACCTAGACCAGCAACTTCACATATTCCTGTTAGTTGGTGTCCTTCATCCTTTTTAACAAGTCTGTTTTCTATAATGGAATTTAGGATACCTTCACCTATACTTCTGTATTTTTCTTCTTGAAGAATACCAAGTCTACAGCCCTTTAAAATAGCATAGGCTATCATGGCTGAACCTGAAGTTTCAAGGTAGTTTCCATCTGCTTCTGGCCTATCTATTACTTGATAGAATAACTTGCTTTCCTTATCTTGGTACTGTAATATACCAGCTATAGCTTCTTTAAAAAGAACCTTATAACCATTATATTGCTCATATATTTCAATTGAAATTTCATCTAAAACATCAATAAGTGAAACTAGGTACCATCCCATGGCCCTTAGCCAGAAGTTTTGTGATAGTCCTGTTTCCTTATTAGCCCATGGTGCCTGTCTAGATTCGTCAAAGGCATGGTAGTAAAGCCTTTTATCCTTGTCGAATAGATTTTTTCTAACATTTTGGTATTGACCAAATATATCTAAATAGTTTTCTTTACCATGGTATTTTGTTTCGTAGGCTACATAAAATGGCATGGCCATATATAAACCATCAAGCCAAACTTGGTTTGGATAAATCTTCTTGTGCCAGAAATTATTAGACTCAGTTCTTGGCTGGTCTTTTAACTGGTAAAGTAGGATTTCTATAGCCTTGTGATATTTGTCTTCTTTTAATTTTTCATATAGATACAAAAGAACGCTACCCATTTTAATATTATCTAGGTTAAAGTCCTCTAATTTGTATCCGCCTATGATGTTGCCTTCGCTATCAAGGCAAGTATCAATATATTCTTTAGCAAAATCTAAATATAATGGTTTGTTTGTTGCTTCATATAATTGAATAGCTCCAAGCAAAACACATGCTGCTTCATATGTCCACTTTTTAGCAGGGTCAAAGTTGTTTATGTAATTATTAAAATATTTTTCAATCATCATTTTTGTCTTCTCCACTTAAAAAACCATTAAATTCATTAAAATATGTTTCTTCTACTTTTCTCATGAATATTGTTACATTAGATTCATTAAATACAATCTGAAAATGTACACAACCAATACACTCATCAATAATATGACTCTTAATGTATAGGGTATTGTCATTTAGAAATGCCCCCGAAGTGGCAGCTCTTTGATTGTAAATTGGGAACTTCTCTACCACCATCTTACCTAAGCCAAAATGAATAGGATGGGTCCCTTTAGCATCAGTAAATTTAAGCGTTCCCCTAGCTTCTTCTTCAGATATTTCCAAAGAAAAGCTAGTAAAACCTGATTGGTTTTCCTCTAAAATATACTTTACTTTATTATTATCCAAAGACTTAGGGCTTGTTATCATTCCAGATACAGGCTTAATTCTAAGACCTGATATAAGTTCATCTAGGTCTTCCTTATCCTTAGGATTTTCAGCTAGGGCCTTGTCTGATAGGTGTGGCAGAATCTCTTCATACAAGGCATCATAAATTATCTGGGTTCCACCCTTAACATCTTGTGTATCTGCTGTAGTTACACATATTAAATCCTGGTCTGGTAGGAAAATAATATATTGGCCTCCCATACCATAACAAGCAAAGCCACCGTGTCTAGTTCTCCAAAACTGATAGCCATATCCTTGAGCTTCCTCGATAATTTGCCCTCGTAAAACATTATCAGTCTGATGCTTTGTAGCTTCATTAATATACCATTCTGGTACAAGTTCCTTACCATTTAGTCTACCTTTATTTCTTATAAGTAGGCCAAACTTCATGAGGTCCATAGGAGTAGCCATAAGGCCACTACCACCCATGGAGACACCAAAGGGGTCCTTAATTATATATGCTTCTTTACTAAAACCTATCTCATCTAGGAACTTATCTCTCATATAGTCTAACATGGGCTTGCCTGATAATCTTTCTACCAAGGCACATAAGGTATGGCTTGCAGATGTATCATACAAGAATACTGTACCTGGCTTATGAGTAGGTTTCGTTGTAAAGAAACTTTCTACCCAGTCACTATCTAAGTCACTTTTGTAGGTAGTTCCACTGTGACAGGTTTCCATACTAAGTAGGTCCCTAATAGTAAGCTCCCTTATCCAAGGATGGACATCTTTAGGAAGCTTATCTGGGAAATAATCTACTATATTGCTATCTAAACTAATTTTTCCTTCTTCTATCAATAAGCCAATTGCGATAGATGTAAAACTCTTTGTTATAGAAAACATTCTGTGTAAGCTATCTGCCTTGTAGGGTGCATAATATGCTTCTGTAATTATTTTGCCATGTCTAGAAAGAAGGACACTATGCATGGGTAAGCCTTGTTTATCTAGTCTACTAATAAATGAATGAATGGCACTTGATGGAACTCCCATAGCTTCTGGGGACTCATAAGTCATTTTACTCACTTTAATCCTCCTTGTATTTAACTACTTATCACTCTGTAATTGCTCTCTCATTACCTTTGGAGATACACCATAGGTTTTCTTGAAAACTCTACGGAATGTATTAGAATTGTTATAACCAACTTCCTCATACAGGTCTGATATAGGAATATTAGTTGTATCTAATAATCTAAGAGCTTCTTTCATCCTAATACTTTCTAGATATACTGAGAAATTCTCTCCAGTTTCTTCTTTAAATAGGTAAGAAAAATAACTTTCCGAAATAGAAAACTCAGTAGATATCTTTGTTAAACTAATAGATGGATCTTGATAGTTTTCTTGAATATAGTCCTTAATATTGCTAATTATTTCATTGTTTGATGTTTTAACATCAAAAATACTACATAAGTCAATAGCAATATCTTCACATAGGGTTAGTGACCTAGGTTTGTTGAAACTATCATCAATTTTACTTAGTAGCTTAGAGTTGTCCTCCGTTAGCTCGATATCAAACCTTATCTTTAATAGGGTATTTCTAATATCAGAAAGTAGGTATCTCATCATATTAATAGGTAGGTCTCTTACTACTGTATTTTCATAATTGATTACCTTAAAGATTTCTAAAATCTGACTCTCATTTCCGCTCTTTATAAAGTTTGTTAGTTGCATAGCTATTTCCATTGGATAGTAGTACTGGTTTGTATCTCTTTTTAGAGTTGAGTACTTGACAAATAGCTTTTTCCTTGAAGTATAGTTCACTGCTTGACTAGCCTGCTGGTAAGATTTCCATGTAACCATTAGGTCATCATTCCAGTTACCTAGGCCAGCAACGGTCCATATTGAATGATTTTCAAGTAGGTAGTCATGCAACTGGGTAAACTTCTTTTTAACTTCATTAGTTGATGTCACCTTATCAACCTTTAGAGGCGAAGAAAGAAGTAAGGCATAGCCTTGTTCTGAGGCCTGTAATACGAAAAGGTGGTCATCAATATACTTATAAAAGGCATCTATAATAACTTGTCTATAATCATCTGTTTCAGGACTTATTACAACTGAATTATCAACACTTATTTCATATTGATTTACATAGGTATTAACATATAGTACAGAAAATCTTTGGTCTTCAACATTAAAATCTAGATACTGGACTGCATAGTCTAGCTCTTGATTTGAAGAAATAGACCCTTCCATAATTCTTTGTAAATAAGACCTTTGAATAATAGGCTTTTGTGTTTTAATTACCTCTTCTAATGTTTTTTGCTTGGTAATTGTATCTTTTAATTGGTTGTCTAATAAAATTATTGGTTTAACATTTGTTCTTGATAAAAGAACAATTAATAAAAATCCAAGACCTATAGCAATTAATATAGTAATAATAAATACATTCCTATATTGTTCTAAAGAATAAAGGGATGCATCTGCTGGTTGGACTAGGTAATAAGTCCAATTATTGTAGTCTGATTCAACACGAGTAATAAACATTTCTTGCTTCCCATCATGATAAGATGAGAAACTATTATCAAATTCTAGCTCTTTCAATATATCAGGATTTATTTCACTTGTTTTCTCATGTGTTATTTGAAATGCTTTGTTTCCTTTAGAATCAGCTGCAAATAAGTATCCAGTGTCAAAAAAGTTAATTTCACTGAATATATCTTCAAGTTTTACCTTGTCTATTTCAAAACAAATAGTTGCAGGTATATTTCTAAGTGAAAAATTCTTTAGGTAAAGAATATATAGGTAGTTAGGACTTACTGTATCTTTATAGGTTTCTATAGGTATAAGTTGTCTGTAATTTTGCTGGTTATTCATCATGTTTAACCAGTCTACATAGAGTTCAGCCTTATAATTTTGCTTTCCAGTATAATAAATACTTGTATCTTCAAACTGAGAAAAAGACAATATATAACCAGGCTGCTGTAAATATATGAAATAGGTTTCAATTGGAAGCATATTTTGGGTAGGCAAAAAAACCGCTAAGTCATTCTTAGCATTAAGGGCTAACAAATAGAAGTCTTTATCTGTGTTATCTTCCTTGTTAGCTAGGTGGATTATATTAGAATTAGTTGCTACCTGACCGGCTAGGGCATCCATGGTTCTAAATTTACGATCTAAAGTTTTGACACTATTTTGCAAAATTAACATGTTCTGATTTCTAATTTCATTACCAACATTCTTAATACTTAAGTTATATAAATTTACTCCCATTAAGAATATAATCAATAATATAGTACTGTAAGAAATCACAAGATTTCTCATAAATTTAGAATTGCTACTTCTATCCATTTAAGTTTATCTCCTCTTATAAATAACTACAGTCAAAAGCAATCATATTTTATGATTGAATAACTTTCATTTTGTAAAATTCACCTTTAAGCGCAATAAGTTCATCATATGTACCTATTTCGCTACATACTCCATTTTTTATGACAGCTATTTTGTCTGCTTTTTTTATAGTCGATAAACGATGTGCAACAACAAAAGTTGTACGTCCTTTTGCTAAATTTTCTAATGCATTCAATATTTGTTTTTCGGATACACTATCTAGTGCTGAAGTAGCCTCATCAAAAATAATAATTTTGGGATCACGTATTAATGCTCTAGCAATTGAAATTCGTTGACGTTGTCCACCCGACAACTTATCCCCATGCTCTCCAATATTAGTATCTAAGCCCTCAGGTAAAGAATCTATTAGGTCTCTTAGGCTAGCCGCCTCTATTGCTTCTTCCAATTCTCTTTCCGTAACATTAGTTAAACCATATGTAATATTGTCTCTTATAGAACCAGAAAACAAGATTGACTCTTGTGGCACAACAGAAATATGTTTACGATAATGATGTAAATCTATTTCCTTAATATTATGCCCATCTATTAATAGGTCTCCCTCGTTAGGTAATATAAATCCTATAACCATATTAAGTATTGTAGACTTACCTGCACCTGATTCTCCTACTATGGCTATAGTTTCACCCTGGTTTACCTTCATATTTAGTCCCTGTAAGATAGGGTGTTTTTTATCATATGCAAAACTAACATTATTAAACTCATAATTCCCTAGTAAATCGTCTATTTTAAGACCTGTATGGTCTTCTACATCATGGACATTAAGTATTTCTCCAATACTATTAATTGACTCCATTCCTTTTGACATAGTTGGGAATAAGGTTACTAATGAAGATACTTGGTTTACAACTGAAGCAAAATAAGTCTGATAAAGAACTATATCTCCAGCTGGTATTCTCCCCCTAAGTGCAAGTATTCCTGTAAATACCAGGCAAAATACTTGGAATAATTGAAATACTGCCCAACTAACCGCGCCAAAATTTGCTTGAATTATATCTAGTCGGTATCCTTCCTCTGCAACCTGGCTAACCTGAATGTCCATATTTTTTACTTCTATATCTTCAAGCCCGTGAGCTCTAGTTACTGGTATCATGTCAACCATTTCCATAACTCTAGCTGAAGTGTCCTCGATTTTATTACGGAATTTATGATTTTGCTCCTTAATCCGATTACGAAAAACAACTATTGTAATTGCTGCAACTGGAACTGTCAGCAAAAAGAAAACAAATACAACCTTGTTTTTAAAAGCTGTCACCGCTAAGGCTACCGCAATATTAATAATTATGTTTAGAAAACTAACGAACATTTGAGAAGATAGGGTTTCAACTGCTTCCACATCCCTTATGATCTTCGATTGAAGTCGTCCTGATTGCATCTCTTTATGATATGGAATTGAAAGCTGTTGTATCTTCCGCACAAGAGCACTTCTTAGTCCAGCTTCAACACTTCTAAATGAGCTAGACCTAAAATGAACGTGCAGATAGTTCATTGGAATATTAAACAAAATTAATACCGCAATAACAATAGCATTGTTTAAAATTATATCAGAGGAGTTAGCTACTTGTCCAGTAACTGTGTTAATAATGTTAGCAGTAACAATTGGCATTATCCAAACAGGGCTATGTTTTACAATATAGCAAAGTGTTGCCATTATTAGTTTGTGATAACTTCCCTTGTACATTCCCAGCAAGATTCTAAATGGCTTATTGGGATGTTTGTTATAGCTTTTTTGAAATACATCTTCTGTCTTTACCGATTTCATTATTTGCCTCCGTTCGTTTATAGAAATCGAACCTAACTTAAAGAATCTTTTCCTTTATAATTAAAGTATTCAAAAGCTACATAAAGGTCTTTATCCCCTTTATAAGCATACAAGCCTACCATTGCACCTGTAAACCTCTTACCTCTAGTTATTCCTTCATCTGAGAGATAATAAACATCATCAAGTCTGGTAAGTTTTGTGTAAAATTTATTGTCAAAACTATATAAGAATTCTCTCTCAAGATAGTTTGTGTTTACTTTAAGATAAATAGACTTAACATCCTTATCTATCTTAACTTGTTCTGTTGATTCAATATCAACATCACCAATGTGTTCAACAACCTTCAAGATATATGACCCGTCTTCTCTTCCAAATACACCGAACTTTAGCCAGGTATTCTCATCGTAGTAACATATAATTCCTGAATCTTGATTTGCCTTTAAATCATCAAACAACATCAGACTATCTACAGAAAACACAAAGTCTTTTTGTCTTCTTACAAGTATATTTCTTGATTCTACCATACTAAGTGGAGCCTTACTTCCTTTAAGATATAACTTACTATCCTCTATCTTATATGCATCCGGCTCTGGATTTCTTGGGAACATCCACTCTGCATTTAGGGTATTACCATTAAAATCATCATAACTATCACTTTCCCATACCTTTTCAGGTAAGTTTGGCTTCTTTTGTAATACACTTGGTCCATCAAGATTGTTTACAATTGGCCAACCATCACTAGTCCATGTAATAGGATCAAGGGCTGTTTCCCTTCCAAGAATAGTATAGGCATCATCTATCATGCGTCCACATAGATAAACCATGTACCACTCACCATTTTGAGTTTGGACAGGCTTTCCATGTCCACATCTTTGAATTCCAGCCTTTTCATCCCATTGTCTCATGATTGGATTATACGGACATGGTTCATAATTGCCGAATAAGGTTTTTGACCTTGCTACAGTAATACGGTGGCCAATCCCTGTTCCGCCTTCTGCCAAAAACAGATAGTAATATCCATCCTTTTTTAGTAGATGGGGAGCTTCAGGAGCTCTTTTTTGGTCACCATAGTAAAGCAATCTAGCTTCTGATATTTGCTCTGTTGCATCTTTATTTATTTCAAAGATTCTAGCACCACGGTTTAATAGCATATATCTTTTACCGTCATCATCATTAAAAATAGAAGGATCTATACCATCCTCGTCTATAAAAATAGGCTCAGAGTAAGGTCCTTCCGGTTTGTCAGATGACACTACCATTTGTTTACGATATACGGTTCCAGTATCATTTAAGCGATATGTTGCTGTAATGTAGAATTTTCCTTCATAATATGAAATATCAGGTGCCCAGTAACCTCTTCCACTTTCTAATCCATCTAAGTATGACCAGTCTGGATTAGTAATTGCATGACCTATGATACGCCAATGAACCAAATCCTTAGAATGGGATATTGGAATACAAGGGAAATATGTAAAAGAGGAGTTAACCATATAGTAATCATCACCAACCCTTACAATGGATGGGTCTGGGAAGGAACCAGTTCTTATGGGATTACGATACATATTGTCATAAGAGGTTTTACATACATCTTCATAATACTTAACTACTTGGTCAAATCCTTTTTTATATGCAATATCAAAGGGGGTTACAAGGTCAAAGTCCCCACTTACTGGAGACATACCAACCTTTTCTACTAAATATTTAACAAGGCTAACACTACCTGATTCAGAAGCATAATGTAATATGTTCCTATTCTTGTCATCTACAGTGTTCATGCTAGCCCTGGAATATTCCACTATATATTTAACTATATCTAAATTACCTGTTCTTGCTGCAATGAAAATCAATGGAATGCCTGAAGTATCCGTCTCATCTATGATGTTTGGTTCTTCAATTAATAGTTGCTTAACCTTTTCTAAATTCTCACTAATTAGTGCCTCTTGGAGATTCATGATGTCCACCTTCCATAAGTTGAGTAATAACTATATCTTACTTTAGTTTCATTAATTACTAGTTAGAGTGTTAAATTTTATATATTCAAAGTCAGCATATCCATGCTTTTCTTCATTAGTAAGAGCTAATGAAAATAATCCAACTTTTCCACCTGTCCAGGTTGCCTTAACAGGTAAGATTTTATATTCAATATCTACAAACGATTCACTATCAAGACTGTAAGCCATTGAAACAGTTTCTTTATCATCTTCTACATAGAATTTTAATCTGAAAATAACTTCCTTAATTTCATCATCTATAGGACTATGATATAACACTTCTTCACTTGCCTTATCCTTGTCATTAACTGATGCTTCAACATAAACAAGATACTTCTTGTTGTCTTCTTTTCTTATGGCTAAATATGCATACTGGCCACCTATCATAACTAGACCAGCTTGCCCATTATTCTCAAGTTTACTAATATCAACTTTTACTTCAGTCATGAAGGTAGGACTTACAATTTTTTGAGTTAGTATATTCGAAGAATTCCATAAGGTTACAATTTCATCTCCAGAAGGATTTAAACTATAAAGTCTTAAGTACCCAGGTCTTTCTGTTAAAGAATAAAAGTCATCTCGGTGATTTCCTAACCATTGCCATTGTAATGATAACTTATCACCACTAAAATCATCTGATGCCTCTAAATAAATAGGCTCTATATCAATACTTTCAGTCATTGGTTTACTATGTTCTAACACAGGTTCACCACATCCTGTATTATTAGGGTCACTACCAATTACTGGCCAACCATCTACCCATTTAACTGGTTGTAAGTGAGTAATTCTACCATATACACCCTTATCTTGGAAATGAACAAACCATTCATCTTTAAATGGTGTATCAACTAGACCTCCTTGGTGGGGTCCGTTTATTGGTGCACTTCCTTGATGCATAACAATCTTTTCTTCATAAGGTCCATAAATATTTTTCGAACGTAGGGCTGTTTGCCAACCATTAGTAACTCCACCTGCTGGTGCTAGGATGTAGTACCAACCGTTTCTCTTGTATACTTTTGGGCCTTCAATTGTTACTTGGGTCTTAGTACCATCAAATATAAACTTATCTTCACCTATTGCCTTTGTTCCATCAGGGGACATAGGGAATATTCCAAGTATGCTCTTAAAACCTATCCTACTTTTTGCATAACCATGAATTACATAAGCCTTACCATCTTCATCCCAAAATGGGCATGGGTCGATATAACCCTTACCTTTTAATACAAGTACAGGCTCAGACCATTTTCCATATGGATCATCAGTTTTTACCATAAAGATACCTTCATCTGGCATTCCATAATAAATATAGAATTCTCCTTTATGATATCTGATTGCAGGTGCCCATACACCTTTCCCATGAGCAGGATTACTATAACTTGGGTAGTTAATGTTATCCAAGGCATAATTAACTAACTTCCAGTTTACCAAATCCTTAGAAACTAAGATTGGTAAACCTGGAGTGTAGTTAAAACTAGATGCCGTCATATAATATGTATCTTCAACCCTTATTACATCTGGGTCTGAATAGTCCGCGAATAGGATTGGATTTTTATATCTTCCATTGCCCTTATCTGCTTGCCACAATACTTCTGTCACCATAATATTCTCCTTTTTACCATTCTCCAATTATGCATTTGTCTTCTAGCTCTTCAGGTTTTAGTAAAAGTTCTTTGTAAATGCCTCCCAAGTTCTTCAGGCCTATAGCAATCATATTTGCAAATGCAACTGCACCCTCATATTGTAAATGGGTATTATCAGTATTTAAACCATCCTTATAGTTTATATATTCACCTGGTTTTAAGTGCATAAAGTATTTTTTACTTCCTTCATCGCCCTTAGCCTCAACAAACTTTTTACTCATACTAAAGAGATCAATTACAGGAACATCTAGTCTCTTTCCTATTTCAATCATCGCTAAAGGATAATCACCATGGCTATTTTGGTCTAGAGTTTTTTCATCTGTAAAGTTTCTGCGAGTTATGGGGGTAATAAGTACAGGATGTGCCTTTTTATTCCTAGCCACATTAACAAACTTTTCAAGGTTTATCTGGTACTCTCCAAAAGGGTCTGCATACCTATTTGGATCTTCCTTCTTTTGGTCGTTGTGCCCAAACTGAATGAACAAAAAGTCCCCCTCGGTTATTTCATTATAGATTGTTGCTAAACGTGATTCGTCAATAAAGCTTTTTGTACTTCTTCCGTTCTTGGCATGATTTTTAATCTCTACTTCTTCCTTAATAAAAAGTCTCATTACCTGTCCAATACCTGTTTGGGGAAATGTAGTAAAATCATTGTACTGTACGGTCGAATCTCCTGCCCAAAAAATTCTTGGTGCCATAATATTATGCCTCCTTTAGCAGTTGTTAAATTATTACATTATTTCTTTGCATTATATTTTTGCTTAATATCTTTGAAGGATTAACCTTTTACTGCTCCTGCATTTACACCTTTTACGAAGTATTTTTGTGCAAAAGGATAAATAAATGTAAATGGTATAATTGCTACAATTGTTGCCGCGTTCTTAACTGTGTTTTCTGTTGCAGAACCAGTTGCAGTTGGCAGGTCACTTCCTAGAATAATACTACGTAATTTCATTTGGAAGTTGTAGAAGTTTGAGTCAGTAATATATAGTTTAAAGTTAGTATAGTCGTTCCAGTAGTTAACAGCATACATTAGTCCTATTGAAGCTAAAGCAGCCTTTGATAATGGAAGAACTATAGAAGTAAATATTTTAAGCGGAGTACATCCGTCTATTGCCGCTGCGTCAAATAAACTTTGTGGTACACTTTCAAAGAAGTTACGCATTAATACTAAGTGGTAAACGTTAAGGGCACCCATTAGAATAACTGACCAGATAGTGTTAGTTAATCCAAGTCCATTAACAACTAAGTAAGTTGGTATCATACCACCGTTGAAAATCATTGTAAAAAGTAAGAAGTTTGCAAAGAAAGTTCTTCCTGGCATTTCCCATTGAATTAATACATATCCACCTAATGTAGAAAGAGTTAATCCAATTAAAGTACCAAGACCTGTAGTAATAAATGATACTACTAGAGGACGATATAAACTTTCATTAGTAAATACAGATCTATAACCATCTAAACCAAACTTTTTAGGTAATAGTCTCATACCATAAGCTGACTGTAAGTCAAAAGAGTCAATTATTACTTTATAAACAGGTATCAAGATTAATAAGCAAATAACACCTATAATTAATCCTAATACTATATCAAAAAGGGTTATCTTTTTCTTTTTCTTTGTAGCTTCCATTTTATCCTCCTACACAATTCCTCTACCACGTAATTTCTTACTGATTTGATTACACATGATTACTAGTAACGCACCTACTAATGACTTAACTAGACCTACTGCAGTTGTATATCCATAGTTTGGTAGAGCACCACTGTTAAATGTTTGTCTATATATGTAAGTTTGTAAAACGTCAGATTGTCTAATTACAGCATCATTTTGGAATACAAATACAGACTCGAAAAGGTTCATAATTTTAGCTAGATTCAGAACTAATACTGTAGCAATAGTATTAACTAGAGCTGGAACTGTAATGAAACGAATCTTTTGGAAACGTCCTGCACCGTCAATTGAAGCAGCTTCGTAAATCTCTGTATCTATTCCCGCTAGGGTAGCCATGAAAATAATTGTTCCCCAACCAGTATCTCTCCAAGCATTAATTACGTAATATACTGGTCTCCATAATTTATTATTACCTAGGAAGTATATTTCCTGTCCTTTTTCTATAATTCCTATATTAGTTAGGAAAGAGTTAACCAAACCTTGTTGTGATGGAGCTAATATTAATCCGAAAATAGAAGCAGCAACTACCCATGAGAAAAAGTGAGGTAGATAAACAATTGTCTGAGCTGCCTTTTTGTATTTTAAGTTTACAACTTCATTTAATAGTAATGATAAGATTACTGCACCAAATGTATTAATAATTAACTTTAATCCACTTATTTGTAATGTGTTAAAGAATGCATCCCAGAATCCTTGCATCTTAAACATTTTTTCAAAGTTAGCAAGTCCAACATAAATTGGGTCTTTTACACCTTTAAAATCTGTAAATGCTAGTCTAATACCTAGCATAGGTGCATAGTAAAATAATATTGCAAATACAAACACTGGAAGAAACATTAGATAGAACCATCTATATTTAACTATTCTACTTAAAAGGTTTCTTTTAGTTGATTTAGTAACTGCCTTGTTATCGCTCATTATAGAATTTCTCCTTCTTTCATTAAATTTGCGGAGATTACAAAGTAAATCCATCTCCGCAAATTTACATATAACTATTTAATTATTTTAACTCTAGCATCTATAATAATGTGATTAGTTTCCTAATGCGTTTAGAGAGTCAACGATAAGTTGTGACCACTCAGCTCCGCCTGCTTCTTCAAATCTCTTCATTTCGTCTTCAATAGACATACCTTGAGTTACAACGTTAGCAACGATTTCTTTCTTAAGTGTTGTTAAGTCACCGTTGTATTGGCTCATTTCGTCTGTAGAAACTAGAAGTGGAGCAATTTTTGAGTTTTCGTTGAATATTTTTTGAGATTCTAATGCTTCTGGCTCAATTGTAGCAATTCCTGGATCTTCAAATTCAGTAAATGCAGCGATTGCTAACATTGGATCAATGTGGTTTTTCTTGTATAGAGTACCTGCTTTTTCTAAGTTTTCAAGCATGTGGAACTCGCCTTCTGCGTAAGTAACACCAAGTAATTCTTCAGCTTTAACTGACCAGTGAGTACCTTCTACACCATATGTCCATAGTCTTTGCATTTCGGCACCATCTAACATAGTTTCGAAGAAGTACTTAAAGATACCTTCTGGGTTTTCTGCTTTAGCAGTGATTGCCCATACTGGAGCCTGTCTTTCAACATATGCACCAACTTCTGCAATTGGCTCTAATGCAATTAATTCACCATCTAAATCATTAGCTTCTAAGTTGTTCTTTAAGTTAGTAGCCCAAGTACCTGCCCAGTAAGTAAATACACCAAATTTGTCTTCGTAGAATTTGTTACGGCAGTCACTTGTTCCGTTTGTTAGAGATTCTTTATCAATGTATCCTTTTTCGTATGCATCTCTAAGTCTTTCTAATGCACCAACCATAGCTTCTTCAGTAAATCCATCTACATAAACTCCGTCTTCATTCTTATAGAATGATGGGTAAGCATCTTGATAGAACTCTGGTAAGTAGTTCATGTATGGTGCTTCTTCACCGATAAGACCTGCAGCTGAAACACCGTAAGTATCTCCATCGATACCATTTCCGTCTGGGTCACCGTTAGTGAAAGCATCTAACATAGCGATGTATTCTTCATAGTTAGTAGGAGCTTCCATACCAACATTGTCTAACCATTTTTTCTTAACATATGTAATACATCCATTTCCTGATGCTGGTGCGATTCCGTATAAAGAACCGTCTATATATAATCCATCAACGATGTTTTCTTTTGTAATTCTTCCTGATGCCTTTAGGTCAGAATTTTCATATGTTTCTGTCATATCCCAAAGAACACCTTCACCTGCATAACCTGCATAGTAAGTTGAACCAAGTAGAACAACGTCTGGCCACTCGCCACTTGCGAAAGTTTGACCTAAAACGTCATAGTAAGCATCGTGATCTGGTTGAATGATTTCTAAATCAATTCCTGTTAATCTCTCCCACTCTGCTTCAAAAGCATCTCTACCATTATCTTTAGTTACTAATGTACCATCAACCATGATAGTAATTTTTTCTGGTTTCTCTACCTCAGCACCTTTGTCTGAATCTTCTGTTTTATCTGTTTCCTTTTGAGTATCTTCAGTTCCTACAACATCTGTAGAACCCTTATCCTTGTTGTTGTCGTCTTTTCCTCCACACCCTGTTAAGGCAACAGATAGTACCATTACAATTGCTAATAATAAAGCAAAGTAACGTTTTGTTTTTAAAGCTTTCATAAAATCCTCCTTAAAAAATGTTTTTGTATTTTGTCTTGGACGTTTCTGAGAAATCATCCACCTATATCTTAACAATCTTTGTGCAAAATACAACACTCAATATTTTTGTTATGGTGCATTTCTTGATTCTGATTACGTAAAAGTGCTTATTCTAATACAAATTAAGTCCAATTATCCTAGCATTTTTTAATTAAAAGCTAGTGAAATCATTATCATTTTGGTATTTTACACATTTTTACTAACAATTATTAAATCTTTAACAAATGCCTGTTTATAGCCTTTTTATAGCCTTTATGTCAAGATTACTAAAATTTTTCACGGCATAAAAATTTTGCACACATATAATTACCTACTTATACATCTCACCCTAAGTATTTGATTAGGTAGTATGTCAATATAAGTTAGCCTGATGTTAAATTATATATATAATATATATTAGCCAACTTAGCTTTCACTAGTTCATAATAAGCTAAGAGTTAAATTGTAGACAAAAAGTCAAACTCTTTCCGAATTTTAATATCTAATATTTATATGATAAAAACCATAAAAAACCTTTAGAAACACCTGCTAGTTTATGACCATTTATAATCAATCTACTTATAATCACACATATATACAATAACAAGTTTATAAATTTAATTTATAGTACATTTTTTTAGTAGGTTTATTAATTAATAAAATTTTAACGATTAACACTTAAAAAATTCCTTGTCAATATAATTGACAAGGAATTTTTAGTTTTGTAAGTTGGTTAATTGTTTTTATTACTAATTATATCTATATATTCTAATTTATTAAGAGACTTTTTTATAGCAAAACTTCTACTTAAAATACTATCTAGCTAACCATCCACCGTCTACAGGAACAACAGCACCGTTCATATAGTCAGCAGCTCTTGATGCTAGGAATACTACAACACCTTGTAAGTCTGCTGGTGTTGCCCATTTTGCAGCTGGGATACGGCTAGTAATCTCAGCATAACGGTTTTCATCAGCTCTTATTGGTGCAGTGTTAGCTGTTTCTACATAACCTGGAGCAATTGCATTAGTTTGAACGTTATGTTCAGCTAATTCGTTAGCAAATGCCTTAGTTAAACCAGCTACACCATGCTTACTTGCTGTATAACCTGGTACGAATTTACCACCTTGGAATGATAACATAGAAGCGATGTTAATAATCTTACCGCTCTTTTGCTTAACCATAACCTTTGCAGCTTCTTGACTTAAGAAATAAGTAGCATCTAAGTTAAGGCTTAATACTGCATCCCAGTACTCTTCTGGATGCTCTACTAATGGAGCACGTCTTATAGTTCCAGCATTGTTAACTAAGATATCAACCTTGCCAAAAACTTCGACACACTTTGCTACTACTTCTTTAGCAACTTCACGTTTAGATAAGTCACATTCAAAGAACTCTACACGACGTCCTTCTGCTTCTATTAAACGTTTTGTTTCACTAACATCACTACTATAAGTAGTAATAAATAGGTCAGCACCTGCTTTTGCTAAAGCAACAGAACAAGCTTGGCCGATTCCTGAGTTACCACCTGTAACGATAGCAACTTTTCCCTTTAGGCTAAAGAAATCTAATGAAAATTCTTGTAAATTATCTAGCATTATAAATATGCCTCCTTATAATCGTTTTCCTTTATCAACACTAACTGTTTTTAGATTAATTATCTAATATCTCTCATATCTACATGGTCCATGTCTTCGTAAGTGATGTTTTCACCACACATAGCCCAAATAAATGAATAGTTAGCAGTAGCAAATCCTGAGTGGATTGACCAGCTTGGAGATATAGCAGCTTGTTCGTTAGCTATAACTAAGTGTTTTGTTTCATCTGGTTTACCCATTAGGTGGAAAACAATTGTGTCATCTTCCATATCGAAGTATAGGTATGTTTCCATACGACGCTCATGTGTATGAGTAGGCATTGTATTCCAAGAGCTTCCTTCTGATAAGATAGTGTAACCCATTTGTAATTGGCAGCTCTCGCATACATTTGGATGAATGTATTGATAAATTGAACGATGGTTTAGAGTTTTTGATTCACCAGTTACTTTTGGAGTAATCTCATCTATTGAAATCTTAACATTTGGATATTTCTTATGAGCTGGTGTTGAAACCACATAGAATTTAGCTGGGTTATTTGGATCATCTGATTTGAAAAGAACTTCTTTTGTTTCTTTTCCTATGTAATAACCGTCTTGCTTCTTCATTGTGTCTTCCTTACCATCAATTACGATAGTACCAGGACCACCAATATTGATTACACCTAACTCACGACGTTCTAAGAAATAAGATACTCCTAATTCTTTAGAAAGTTGGATTGAAAGTGTTTCAGTTGTTGGTGTTACACCACCAAAGATTTGGCGATCGTAGTGAGTATAAGTTAACTTTACTTCACCTGGTACGAAAATATCTGTTACTAAGAACTCTTTACGTAATTGTTCAGTTGAATAGTGACGGATATCCTCCGGACTATGTGGATAACGTGTTTCATATGGTGTTGACATAATAATCTCTCCTTTTTAATCTTTTTTTGATTTTTCTTTGATTGCTATTTAGCTTTTTATTGTTATATTTTAATATTGAATTAGTTAGCTGTTTATAGCAAAGTTTCCTTATTGGAAATGATGTTTTCCATATAGAAACTTTATATCTATTATACACAAGTTCTATATCCTTTTCAACCCGTTTCTTAAACTTTAATATTAAATCCTAACTATTCTATATTTATCCCATTTATTGGTTTTTTCAGGCAGGTTTAAAAAGTTTCTTCCTATAATAATAGACTTATAATGCAGTCTAAAAAAAGAAAGACCAGACAAAGTAATATGCCCTCAATAAATTATACTTTATTGGGGACACATCAAAACTTGCCTGGTCCTTTTTACTATATCTTTATATCTTTTATAAGAATAAATAGTGTTGTTCTAGTTCACGATTGATGTTAATCTTGGTTTTTAACATTTCCTTAACTATATTTTCACTTTCCTCTGTTGTAATCCTATATACTGGAACACTAACACTAAAGGCACCATAGATTTGGCTCCCTAGACTTAGTGCTACTCCAATACAATAAACATCCTCTTCATATTCTTCATTATCTACTGCATACCCATTCTTACGAATATCCTTTATTTCCTTAAGTAATTCTTCTTTGTTGGTTATAGTCTTGTCTGTATAAGCCCTTAGGTCTATATTATCTAGATATTCGTTTATATCATCATCAGACATTATGGCTAGGACAGCCTTTCCCATAGCGGAGCAATAAAGGGGTTTTGTTAAACCTATTGTAGAATTTAGACAAACTACTGGTTTTTGAGATTCTATTTTGTTAATAGTTAGGATCTCATCACCTTCTAGTATCCCAAGATGGATAGTCTCATTTAGTTCAACTTGTAACTTTTTTAAATAAGGATAGGCAATCTTTGATATATCTAGATTAGCCAAGTATTGGTTAGCATATTTAATTAAGGCACTACCTAGTTCATACTTCTTTGTACCTATATTTTTCTTTACATACCCAATTAAGATAAGGGTATCTAGTATTTTAGAGGTTGTTGAATTGGTAATATCAGTTGCGCTAGCGATTTGGTTAAGAGCCTGTGGCTCCTTACTCTCTGCTAAATAATCTAATATACTTGCTGCTTTTATTAATACAGTGCCATATGGCTGCTTTTCTTTTGCCATTATTATTCACCTAACTTCTGTCTTAATACCATCTGAAGGATTCCTCCATGACGGTAATAATCTATTTCTACTTCTGAATCAAACCTCGCTATAGCTTCAAATTCAGTAACCTTTCCATCTTTATCTCTTGCCCTTACCCTTACTTTATCACGAGGTCTTACATTATCATCAAGGTCTACTGTTATAAGTTCTTCTCCTGTTAAACCAAGAGAGTCTGCTGATTCTCCCTCTAAGAATTGTAGGGGCAGTATTCCCATCAT
>JAAYRG010000173.1 GCA_012518885.1 Clostridiales bacterium
CACTCATTTAGCAATTGCTTATGATTACCAAAACCAACCATATTGCCATTCTCTAAAACAATAATTTTATCTGCATCTATAATTGTTCCAATTCTTTGGGCTACAATAACCTTAGTTGCCTCCCTTGCATATACCTTAAGATTACTTCTAACCTTAGCATCAGTTTTATAATCAAGGGCTGAGAATGAGTCATCAAATATAAAAATTTCAGGGTCAGTAGCAACTGCACGAGCTATAGACAGTCGTTGTTTTTGACCCCCTGATATGTTTTTCCCGCCTTGGGAAATAGTAGAATCATAACCATCTGCCATCTCACTTATGAATTCGTCAGCACAGGCTATTTTGGCTGCTTGTTCTACCTTTTCTTGTTCAAGACCTGGCTTTCCATAAGCAATATTATCTGTTACTGTTCCTGCAAATAGGACGCTTTTTTGAGGAACATAGCCAATTATATTATAAAGGTCTTCCTTTTTAACATTCTTAATGTTAACACCATTAACAAGGACTTCACCCTCTGTTACATCAAAAAAGCGAAGGATAAGGTTAATAAGGGTTGTTTTTCCTGAGCCAGTTTGCCCAACAATAGCAAGAGTTTCACCCTTATTTATCTTAAAGTTAATATTACTTAGCATGTTGGTGCTTGACCCTGGATACTTAAAAGAAACGTTCTTAAATTCAATTTCCCCTTCAGTTTTAAAGGCTTGTGATACTTGTGGGTCTTTTACAGTAGGCTTAGTCATAAGTACTTCATTAATACGGGTAGCACTAACCCTAGCCCTAGGTACCATAAGAAGTAACATTAGTAGCATCATAAAGGCCATAACAACCTGCATTGATAATTGAGAAAAAGAAAACAAGGTTGCAAAAAACTCAGGGTCCTTATCCCTATTAATTATATAAGCCCCAATCCAGTAGATTACTACAGTAAGAAGGCTATTAATTGTCATAATAAGGGGATGGATAAGACTAAGTACACGGTTTGTAAAAAGGTTAGTACTTGTTAGGTTTTCGTTTGCCTCATCAAACCTGTTCTTATGAAAACCATCTGCATTATAAGCCTTTATAACCCTTAAGCCTGTTAGGTTCTCACGAGTCAAGCCATTTATTTTATCAGTTAGCTTTTGCATTATTTTAAAGCGTGGGGTTACTATCATTAGTACACTTAAGATTCCTGTTAACATTACAAAAACACCGATTCCAGTAGTTATTGTAAGCTCGCTACTGTAGGCCCTTATTTTAGAGAGGGCAAGTAGGGCGATTAAGGGAGCAGAGAAGGCTAGTCGCATGCTTAAGTTGATTGCTCCAGTAACCTGCTGGACATCATTAGTAGTACGGGTGATTAAAGATGGTGTAGAAAAGGTAATCATCTCTTGGTGAGAAAATGATATTACCTTTTTAAATAATTTAAAACGAAGGTCTGTTGCAAAGCCTGTAGCTATATATGCTGAGATAAGACTTTGAATAGTTGTTGCTATAACGCTGGCTAGGGCAAAAAGGAGCATCACTAGGCCAATGTCTAAAATTGAAAAAAAGCTGGCACTTGGACTAGTCATCTCTGTAATAATATTGGCAGTATACATAGGTAGGGCTACATCAAAGTATGTTTGAATAACCATAAAGAATAATAGTACTATAAAAAGTACCCAGTACATAGGTTTGATGTTTTTCATTAGTCGTATCATATCAATAACCTCTTTTTCTTCTTATTAAATGTAATATAATAAAATACTCAGTAAATATTAATTAATATCATTATTAAGTTTGTTTTCTAAGTTAGAAAATTCTGTCTCAAATGCCTTATAGAGACGGTCACTAAGTTCTAAATACTTTACCTGTTCTTCCTTAGTCAAGTAGTTAAAGATTCTTGTTGCTAATGCTAGGGCATGGCTCTTGTGTCTTTCGTAATTTTCTTTTCCTTCTTTAGTAAAACTTACTATGGTATTCCTTCTATCACTTGGGTCAGGGGTCCGCCTTATATACATCAAGTCATTTTCTAGCCTTCTTAGTATTCGTGAAACTCCGCTTACAGGAATATTAAGTAAGTCAGCAATTTCTGAAACATAGGCCCCACCTTTTATATCGGTATTTTTAGCAATAATATAAAAGATTGCTAGTTCGTGGGTTTTTAATTCTGGGGCTAGTTTGTCTATTTTTATCTGGTTCATTTGTAATAGGAGCCTAAAAAAGGCTTCATCCATAGGTTCTAGTTTCATTATTCTCCACCTCGAATTGATTTAGTTTAACAAAAATGTAAAACATGTTTGAATTCTATAGCCTTATAAAAACCGTAAAGAATATATTAACATTGTTAATAATTACAATTGTTAAGTAATAATGTCTACATATTACCATTAGCATATTTTCATGTCAATATATAAAATAAAGTTAAAAAATATTTGGCCTTATTGCTGTTGATAGGGCTAGCCAGACTAGGTATCCGAAGGAAAGTCTTAAGGTGCTTGGTTCTTATAGGACCCTGTCTTAAGTAACTCTAACCTCCCTATCTTTTCACAAGAGCTTATGTTATTATTAATAATATATAATTAAAAAAAGTTCTCACAAGAATATTTAATAGAGGCTTATAAAGGATAGGAAGAAGGAGAAGTAATATGAAAATAGTTATGTTAGAGCCACTAGCGGTAAACAATGAAATTATTAATGATTTATATAAAGGGCTTATAGAAGATAATCATGAACTTGTTGTATATGATAGTGTAACTAGTGATACTAATGAATTAATTGAAAGGGCCAAGGATGCTGATGCCCTAATTATAGCCAACAATCCTTTACCAGGAGAGGTTATAAACTCATTAGACAAGCTAAAGTTTATTTCAGTTGCTTTTACAGGAGTAGACCATATAGATTTAGCTGCATGTTCTAATAAGGGGATTAAGGTATCTAACGCAGCAGGCTATAGCAATCAGGCAGTAGCTGAGCTAGTTATTGGAATGATTATATCTAAACTTAGGAATATAGTAGAGTGCAATATTGCTACTAGAAAGGGCTTAACTAAGGAAGGTTTGGTAGGCTTTGAACTATCAGGTAAGACAGTTGGAATTGTAGGAACAGGTGCTATTGGTTTAAGGGTTGCAGAGTTATTAAAGGCCTTTGGTTGTAGGTTATTAGGATATTCTAGAAGTAAATCTAAGGCAGGAGAAGAACTTGGAATAGAATATGTAAGTCTAGAAGAATTATTAAAGGCAAGTGATATTGTAACCTTACATACGCCTTTAACAGAAGAGACAAGACATCTTATTAATGGTGATAATATTAAGTTAATGAAGGAGACTGCAATCTTAGTTAACTGTGCAAGGGGGCCAGTAGTTGATATAGAAGCCCTTGCTAAGGCCTTAAAAGAAAAAAGAATTGCTGGGGCGGCTATTGATGTGTTTGAGATTGAGCCACCTCTGCCAACAGACCATGTACTTTTTGATGCAAAGACAGCCCTACTAACTCCCCATGTAGCCTTTGCAACAGATGAATCTATGGTAAGAAGGGCAAAGATTGCCTTTAATAATGTTTATGCATGGCTAGAAGGCGACCAGATAAACAAAATATTATAAGAAAGATATATTATTTATAAAGCCCCCATATTCTTATGTTAGCTAAACTCTAAAGGATAGATTCTAAGGTCTACTTTTAGGGTTAGTTCATAGAATATGGGGGTCTTCTTATAAGATTCCTTCTTTTCTATACTTACGGGGAGTGGTATTCATATACTTTTTAAAGACTTTATCAAAGTATGTAAGGCTATTAAATCCACACTTATAGGCAACTTCTGAAATAGTAAGATCTGTTTCATCAAGTAAATAGGTAGAATTATAGACTCTCTTAATATTAATATATTCACTTATAGTAAAGCCTGTAATTTCACTAAACTTCCTACTTAAATAAAATTTGCTCATATAGAATTTTTCTTCTAGGTCATCTAAGGTAATCTTCTTATGAAAGTTCTCGTTTATGTAATTGGCAACTTCAAAAATCTTGTTATCTAGGGTATCATCTATTGTGGCAATCTTGCTTATTCTACCATATTTCTCTTCATATCTTTGGGAAAATACAAGCAATTCAAATAAGTGGGAAAGAATCATTTCCTTGTATCCTGTTTCTTTGTTTTCGTATTCGGCCAACATCTTCAAAAGTAAATTCTCAACATATACCTGGGCCTTTTCATTAAGTTGTAATGTTCCATGATTCTTTCTAAAAAAATCAGACAAGTATTTCTCTAGTTCTGTATTACTTACTAGTCCAAGGGTATGTTCACTAATTCTCATAAAAATTCTCTCATGGGGTTGGTTGTTGCAATCAATTGTCTTGTGAATTTGATTGCTATCAATAAAAACTAAGGCTCCCTTCTTAATATGAAATGTCTTATCTTCTATAAAATAATACCTTTCACCTGATATTAGATAAAAAATCTCGTAATCAGCGTGAAAATGTTTCTCTTTCATAGTAAATCCAAAATCTCTTTTACGTTTTTCTATGTAGATATAATTAGAATTATCAGTAACCATAATATTATGCCTTCACATCCCTCTAAGTTATATAATTATTTATAAAAACCATAAAATTTTTTAAAGTATGAGTATTTCTTTAGTAAGTATTTTACATTATACCACAAGAAAGTTCGAATTTGCATCAAAGTTAACAAGAAACTTTAAGATTTTTGCTAGTAAGCTTATTATAATAGCATTGACATTAAAGAAATTACATCTTTTTTGTCAAAATAATTCTAAAGAAAGGAGTTATACTATCTAGTTTTTACTAGTAGTATGAAGACATTATGAGCAAAACTAGATATGCACAAGTAGGTTTAGGAAGTAGGGCTAGGATGTACTATGAAGCAATATGTTCAATATATTCAGACAGTAGTGAACTAGTAGGATTTTGCGATATCAGCCAAACAAGAATGGATTATGCTAATAGCGTAATTAAAGAAAAGTTTGATAAAGATCCAGTTCCAACATATTTCTATACTGATTTTGATACAATGATTAAGAACGAGAAGCCAGATGTAGTAATAGTTACTTCTGTGGATCGTACTCATGATGAATACATTACAAGAGCTATGGAACTTGGTTGTGATGTTATTACTGAAAAACCTATTACAACTGATGAGAAAAAAGCTCAACATATAATTGACGTTCAAAAAAGAACAGGAAAGAATGTGCGCGTTTTATTTAATTATAGATATGCACCATCTCATACAAAAATCAGAGAACTAATAATGAATGATACAATTGGAGAGGTTTACTCAGTACATTTTGAGTGGCTATTAAATACTGTACATGGTGCAGATTATTATAGACGTTGGCACAGAAACAAGATAAACAGTGGAGGCCTACTAGTTCATAAGTCTACCCACCACTTTGATTTAGTTAACTTCTGGCTTGGTACACAGCCAAGTGAAGTGTTTGCCTTTGGAGATTTAAACTTCTATGGAAGACACAATGCAGAAAAAAGAGGAGTAACGAACTTCTACTATAGGTGCCATGGTAGCGAGGCTGCAAAAAATGACCACTTTGCAATAGATATGGCAAGTAATCCTGAACTTAAGGGTATGTACCTAGATGCTGAGGAAGATAGTGGTTATATTAGAGATAGGAGTGTTTTTGGAGATGACATAAGTATAGAAGATACTATGGCAGTCCTAGTAAAGTATAACAACAATGCTATCATGTCCTATTCTTTAAATAGTTATATGCCTTGGGAAGGATTCAATGTTTCCTTTAATGGTTCTAAAGGTAGAATTGAATACCATGTGACAGAAAGAGCATACATAAGTGCAGGTGGAGACAAGGATGATGAAGGTGCTACAAAGAATTGTATAATTCGTGTTTGTCCACTACTAGCAGAGCCATATGAAGTAGAAGTAGAAACAATTAAAGGTGGTCATGGCGGCGGTGACGCTGTTATGCTTGATGATTTATTTAGCCCAAATAAAGTGGCTGATAAGTTTAATAGGGCAGCAGACCATATAGATGGAATTAAGTCTATACTTACAGGTGTAGCTGCAAACAAGTCAATAGCTTCTAATCAGATGGTTAAGATAGACTCATTGGTTAGATTTTAGTTAGATTAGTAAAATAAATATTGCAAATTTCGTTAAATAGAATTTACATAAAAGTGAATAATAAATGTTATTCACAACAATCGCTCATAAAAAAGATCCCCTCAGAATGCCCCCTTTTTGATATTCCCCTTTTATGTTAGACACTTATCTTTCTCTAGCAAGATAAAATATAAAAAGGGGGCATTTTTATTTTCTTAAGTAAATCTAGTCCTTGTTTTCCTTTCTATATTTAAGTGGTGAAGTTCTCATATATTTCCTAAAAACCCTTTCAAAGTAGGTTATACTTTCATATCCAACCATAGCAGATATTTCAGATATACTATAATTAGTGGTAAGAAGTAATTCTTGAGCTTTTTTAATTCGGTGGATATTTATGTATTCATTTACTGTAAAGCCTGTTACTTCTTTAAATATTCTACTAAGATAGCTCTTATTAATGAAAAATCTGTCAGCAAGGTTTGCAAGTGATATGGCATCAGCAGGGTTATCTACTATAAAAGAGGCAACTTCACTTACCTTATTGTGTTTAGAAGTGTTAGCAAGATTGGAAGAAAAGTTAGAAGTATTTTTTTCTTTAAGGTTTTGCCTCATTATATAAATAAGAAGGGATGATAGTTTCATCATAGCTAGGGATGAAAACTGTAGCCTCTTCTCCTTAAGTTCATCTGAGATTTCTAGTAGTAGGGATTCAAACTTAGCCTGCATACTAGAATCTAATTGGTATACCCCGCGGTGGGAAGAGAAAAACTCAGTTAAACTTGTACCAAGAGTAGATATTAGAAAAGAGTTAAAAGGCTCCTCATCTAATTCAATAAGGATACGGTCATGGTAAGGCTTACTTGCTGCTGTGGTCTTATGAATCTGTCCCTTATCAAGTAGGACTAGGCCCCCTTCATTTATTAGATAGGTCCTATCCTCTATAAAATAATAGCGCTCCCCCTTTAGTAGGTAATATAACTCGTAGTTATGGTGAAAGTGCTTTACATCCATGCTAAACTCACTATCTCGAATAATACGGTCAATTATTATACCATCCATTTGGTTTCTAAAAACAATTTTTTCCATATGGTAACCCCCTATCATAAGTAAATATAGTTTGAATATCCCAATATTATATCAATATATTATAAGAATATTATACTAAATTATATTATAATAGCTAGTATAAAAAGCCAACTAAAGGAGAGAAAAGGTATGAAATATAAGGATAATAGAATGACAGATATTAATATTGCATATATTGGTGGTGGCTCAAGAGGTTGGGCTTGGACTTTCATGAAAGACTTAGCCCTAGAACCAAGATTAAGTGGAACAATTAGACTATATGATATAGATGAGCAGGCAGCAAAAAGTAATGAGATAATAGGGAACAAAATTAGTCAAATGGATGAGGCTTGTGGAAAGTGGGATTATGTTACTACCTCAAGCCTTGAAGAAGCTTTAAGTGGTGCAGATTTTGTTGTTATTTCCATTCTTCCAGGTACCTTTGATGAAATGGAAGTAGATGTTCATTATCCAGAAAGACTTGGTATCTATCAATCAGTAGGAGATACAGTAGGACCAGGTGGAATAATGAGGTCTCTTCGTACTATTCCAATGATAGCAGATATTGCTAATGGAATTAAGAAGTACTCACCAAATGCTTGGGTTATCAACTATACTAACCCTATGTCCATTTGTATCAAAACTCTTTACAAGGTATTCCCAGAAATTAAGGCTTTTGGGTGCTGTCATGAAGTTTTTGGAACCCAAAAGGTACTAAAAGACATAGTAGAAGAGACCCTAGGACTAGACAATATTGATAGAAGTGAAATCCACGTTAATGTATTAGGAATTAACCATTTTACTTGGTTTGATAGTGCATCTTATAAGGGTATAGACTTATTTGATTTGTATCGTGAATATATAGAAAAGAATTATGAAGTAGGTTTAGAAAGACATGATGAAAACTGGGCAAATAATAGCTTCGATTGTGCCCACCGTGTTAAGTTTGATTTATTTAAAAATTATGGTTTAATAGCGGCAGCAGGAGACCGCCACTTGGCTGAGTTTATGCCTGGAGACATTTACTTAAAAGACCCTGATACTGTAAGGGGATGGAAGTTTGGTTTAACTACAGTTAAGTGGAGAAAGGAAGACTTAAAGAAACGTCTTGAAGAAAGTGCTCG
>JAAYRG010000022.1 GCA_012518885.1 Clostridiales bacterium
CCTGTAGATTATGCCGCTATTAGCAAAAGGGCAAAAGACCTTTTTAGGGTAATGAAACAGGAACATCCATTTTTAACAAGTGGAGAGGATGTTACTTTTGCTGTAATGATAGCCCTTAGTGGCTTAAGGATTGATTTGGCTATTAATGAAATGGAGAGATGTTATCAGGTACTAAAAGGTGATTTCTTTTCCAAGAATTCAGTCCAGTCAATTAGCCATGTACTAACACTATCAGATGAGAATACAGCTGATAAGTGTAGACGTGTGGTAGATATTTTTAACGGTTTAAGAAGTAGGGGATATAAGTTTGGTACAGGTAATGAGCTGGCAATACTCGGTGTCTTATCCCTTGGAAGTAAGGATATAAACAAGGTAATAAATGATATTATTAGGGTAGATGACTTTTTACAAAGTAAAAAACGGTTTGGAATATTTGGTATTGGAAGACCCCAAAGGATGATGTATGCAGCTATATTAGTTATGCAAGAATATAACAAAGAGATAGGTAATGAATCTGATAGAGTAATGAATATGACATCGATAAATAGTGTTACTGGTGTAATAATTGCCCAGCAAATAGCTATGTCAGCTGCAATTGCGGCTAGTGTTGCATCTGCATCTAATAATAACTAACTTTATAAAGGGAGGTAACTATGGATAGAGAAGTAATAGTATTAAATGAAGAGAGAAATGTAACCCTAACTAGCTACATACAACCAGTTGGTGGTAAATTTGATAACATATCTAAGCGTCCAGCTATTATTGTTATACCAGGTGGTGCATACCAATATTGTTCTGATAGGGAAGCTGAGCCTGTGGCCTTTGCATACTTAAAGGCAGGCTATAATGTTTTTATTTTACGTTACTCAGTTGGAGTGCATGCTACCTGGCCTAATCCCTTATCTGACTACGAACAAGCCATGGAATTAATTCGTAGTCGTGCAGATGAATGGAATATATACAAAGATAAGATTGCTGTTATAGGATTCTCTGCGGGAGGACACTTGGCGGCTAGTGCAGCAACCATGTCAAAGAACCGTCCTAATGCAGCCATCCTTGGATATGCTGTAACACTAGAATATTTAGCGAAAATTTGTGAACATACGGCACCAGACCTTGTTAGTGCAGTAGATAAGGACACTTGTCCATGTTTCTTGTTTTCAACACGTACAGACAGGACGGTACCAATAGAGAACACTACTAAGTTTATTAGTGCATTAGTTGAACATAATATAGCATTTGAAAGCCATATATATAGTTTTGGGCCCCATGGTTTTTCTATAGGAGATTCATCTGTATTAAAACAAGATGTAGAGATAAGTAATAGGGCCAAAAACTGGGTATCTGATAGTATAGAATGGTTAAAAGAAGTTTTTGGAGATTTTGGAGATGGGGACCTTACTAAACCCAAATATAGGCCTAGGTTAGTTGATGATGGAGAAGAATACCTATCAGCTGATTGTACAATAGGATATCTTATGAAAAACCAAGATGCAAGAAATATCCTTCTGCCATTTATGAAAAACACCATGGAGGCAATTGAAGATATAAGAAAATGGGAAAAGGTTGATAAGAGTATAATAGAATCATTTGTTAGTAAAACGACCCTTAGAAACCTTTCTGGTATGGCAGGAGTGGCTGATGAGATAGTTGAAGACCTTGATAAACAATTAAGACAGATAAAGAACCAAGATTTATAAAAGATTAGGAATTAGGAGAAAAAATATGTCAAAGAAATTAAAAGTAGGATTTATATGTGTACACAACTCTTGTAGGAGCCAAATAGCAGAAGCTTTAGGTAAGCATTTTGCCTCAGATGTATTCGAAAGTTATTCGGCTGGAACTAAGATAAAACCACAAATAAATCAAGATGCAGTAAGATTAATTAAGGAACATTACAAAATAGATATGGAACAAGACCAGTATTCCAAATTACTAGAAGATATACCAACTCTAGATATTGTTATAACAATGGGATGCAATGTTAATTGTCCGAACCTTCCATGTAAACATAGGGAAGATTGGGGCTTAGACGACCCTACTGGTAAGAGTGATGAAGAGTTCATGTATATTATTAATGAAATAGAAAGAAAGATTTTAGAACTAAGGGAAAGGATTGTATCAAACAAACTTTTATAAATGATTCTTATGTTGACAGGGGGAAAATATATGAATGCTCTAGCCAAAGATATTATGAATAGTAATGTTGTAAGTGTTAAAACAGGTGAAACATTAAAACAAGCAATATTGAAACTATTAGATAATAATATTAATGCATTACCAGTTTTAGATGATACAGGTAACCTGGTTGGAATACTATCTGAAACAGATATAGTTAATTATAGCGGTAGAAGCCATGTAACATCTAGTATTGATACTAGAAAGTGGGTATCTCCTTATGAGAAAACATGGGAAAAGCATGATGTACAGTTAGGTGCTGAGATTATAGATAGGACTTATGTTGATAAAGTAATGTCCAGGAAAGTTACTACTGTAAAACCAAATGCTTCTGTTATAGAGGTTGCAAAGGTTATGAGCAAGAAGAAGATTAATCATGTACCTGTCCTTGATGAGGATAATAAGTTATGCGGAATTATTGCCAGGGAAGATATAATAAGGTATTTGGCAAATATTGAGTAAATTTTAAGCGGTGACGTTAGGTCCCCGCTTAATTTTAAAGGTTTTCGTTTTTTAGTGCATCTAAGATATTTTCTTGTCTTACTTTTCTCATTGAATACATCATAGAAATAAACACAACTAAAAACACACATATAATACTGATTATTATGCTTTCTATAGGTAGATAGAAGCTAGTTGTTACTCCTTGTGTAATAACTAGATATATCATATAAGTAACAAAAATAGATGTTGGTAGGCCATAAAGTAGGGCTTTAATTCCATAGAATAAACATTCAAAGTTCAGCATTTTATTAAAGCCTTTACTTGTCATTCCTACAGACTTTAACATTGCAAATTCCCTACGTCTTAAGTTAATGTTAGTTGTTATAGTATTAAAGACATTGGCAATTGTAATTAGGGACATTAGTACGATAAAGCCGTATGCAAACACATTAATTATTGTGATGATGTTCCTATATTCTTTAACTTGGTCATCTATGTTTTCTATTGCTCCATTATCTAAAGCTACATCACTTAGTATCTTATCAATTTCTGTAACTGAACTTGTCGGATTATTAGATAGGAAATACATTGAATACATATCGCTCCAGTGTAATTCTTTTATGTTTGATTCTGGATACTTAAGGATTGCCTCTTGAATAACTTGCTCATCAAAAATAAGAATCATTCTATTATAGTAAGCTGCCTTATCAACTCCTAGAGGAGACCTATCTACAAAATCTCCTACTTGTAAAGTAACTTCAAAGTTTTCTCTTTCTCCGTAGTAGGTCGATACAATAAAGCTAGTTTCCTTATGGTCTCTTAGAATACTTGTGTTTTTATAACGTTGTTCATTATTATCGAAGAAATGCTGTTTATCTATTGCAATAGCAGTTAAATTCTTAGGGTCTTGGTATTTGTCTAAATCTAGATTCAAGTCTTTTACGTAGTTTTCAAAACTTTTGTGATCAAGGGTATATATACTTGTAGTTATATCAAGGTCTTGCCCATCTTCGATATATTCGTATTTTACCTGGTCATTATAGTAGCTTTCATTAACCAAATCTTTCTTGATGTAAGTTAAGGCGAATCCATTTCTAATTATTGTACCATCAGTAATAGAATCTAAGTTGTTAATCTTATTAAAGACATCTTTGTGTTCAGTAGTTAATTCTTCAGTGTTATATAAATGGTATGCAATATCATAATTATAGTCATCATATACATTAGAAACACTATCAGTTAAGTACATTGAAAAGGCTGAAGCACTAATAAAAAGTAGGACTGATAGGAATAAAGATAAAACAGTGCTTCTATATCTTTTCTTATTTCGTTTCAAGTTCTTAAGTGCTAGGTCACCTTCTATACCAAAGAGCTTCCTAGTTAGTTTTGAGGTCTTAACCTTCTTGCTTGTAAGTTTTATGTCTGATGACTGCCTTATAGCATCAAGGGTAGAAGTTTTTTTGGCTTTTATAGCAGGTAAATAAGCGGAAATAAGTATAGTTATAAAGCTAATTATAAAGGCTGCTATAACCGAAGGGATTGAAACATGTAGAGTAGGTTCTACAGGTATACTTTCTCCAAACATTCTAATAAAATTATCCCTTAAGAAGTATAAGGTTACACCAATCCCAAGAATTCCAGACCCAATTCCTAAAGGAATTCCAATTGACCCTATAAAAAATGCTTCAAAAACGATTGAGTTTACTAGTTGCTTTTTTGTTGCTCCAACACTTGATAAAAGTCCAAATTGTTTTTTTCTTTCACTTATTGAGATGGAAAATGCATTATGAATTAAGGAAATAGACCCTACCATTATTAATAGGAGAATTATAATTGCAAGTCCTGTAACAACTGAATTAAATCCAGTTATATGGCTTATTCCTTGAGCATTTAAGACCCTGCTGTTGTAGGAGTAATTAACAATATTATACTGGCCAACCAAATCAGCTTCTAGGTCATATACTTCTTTTGCTTTTCTTAAATTCACATAAAGGGATATATCTTTATTATTTAAGTTCGCATTGTTTTGTAAATTCTCTTTAAAGGCAGCCTCATCAAGACAAGTTAATATTGAGTAGCCAGGTGCAGAAAAACCTTCTACGAGGAATGGGAAACGGTCATAGAAGCCAACAACCTTAAAAGACCTCTTGCTGGTTGGCTCGAATAATTCACCTTGACCATCTTTTTCATGATTAAAGGGGTTTAATTGGGAAA
Organism: Clostridiales bacterium; assembly: GCA_012518885.1. Lineage (GTDB taxonomy): Bacteria > Bacillota > Clostridia > Lachnospirales > Lachnospiraceae > JAAYRG01. The sequence goes on from JAAYRG010000022.1 coordinate 4,837, forward strand.
GGTTATATCCGTCTATAGTTCGGTTCCCTACTTCAAGTTCAATACTTTGGCCTAGTTTATATTCAACCCCACCATTATCTAAAATATGATTTGCTATCAAAACTTCATCTGGAGTCTCAGGTAGCCTACCCTTAGTTAGGCGGATAGGCAAGGACCTAAAGGCTTGCTTATCAAGTTCCATAATATAAAGGTAGGGCTTATATTCATTTGTGCCGCCTATTAGTGGAGAGTAGCCCACGCCATTAGTAATAGCCACCTTGCTTATTCTATTATCGTCTACAATATCATCAAAATTCTCTAAGCTATCAATATCAATCCTAGCATGCCAATTACCGTTTTCAGCAATTGCATATTTTAGAATATAGTTTTGAATACTTGAAGCAAAACTTGTAACGGCTGTAATCATAGCAGCTGAAAGTATAACACCAATTATAGTTACTATGGTTCTTGTCTTGTTCTTTGCAAGGCTCTTAAGGGTGATTTTTTGCATTATATTCATGCCTTTATCACCTCATCTTTGGCAATCCTACCATCTTCAATACTTATAATCCTATCAGCCTGAAGGGCGATTCTCTCATCGTGAGTTATAAGGATTAAGGTTTGATTATACATTTGATTATATAACTTAAGAAGGCCAACTATTTCTTCGCTATTCTTACTATCTAGGTTACCAGTTGGTTCATCAGCAAGAACTAGGGCTGGATTATTGATTAGGGCACGACCAATCGATACTCTTTGTTGCTGGCCTCCTGATAATTCGTTAGGCAGATGGTTAAGCCTACCTTCTAGACCTAGGGTGTTTATAATATCATTTAAATAATCTTCATCAATACTTCTTCCATCTAACAGGAGTGGAAGAGTAATATTCTCTTTTACATTTAATATTGGGATTAGGTTATAAAATTGATAGATAAGGCCAATTTGTCTTCTCCTAAATATAGCTAGTTGAGATTCGTTAAGGCTATAAATATCCTGGTCTTCAACAAACACTTTTCCTGAAGTAGGTGTATCAACGCCACCAATAATATGAAGGAGAGTAGACTTACCTGACCCTGATGGCCCAATAATAGCCACGAATTCTCCTTTATTTACTGAAAATGATACATTATCAAGGGCGGTAACTGAGGTGTTGCCCTTACCATATGTTTTTGTAAGATTTTCAACTCTTAATATTTCCATCTTGTTCCTCCTATGGGACATAGTCATCTATAATATTTCAAGTCAATTATAATAAATTTAGGTGACTAAAAGGTGACTGTAAGAGTGACATTTTTGTCACTTTAAGCTTTAGTAAGTAATATATTTTATATTAAACTACTGTTTTGTATAATTTAATATGAAATCTACTTCCTTTTCCAAGTTCACTTTCTACACTTATATCTCCGCCTTGGCTTTGTATAATACTCTTAGACATAGAAAGGCCAATTCCTACACTATCCTTAGATGAGTTTGTACCCCTATAAAATCTTGTAAATATATAGGGGAGGTCTTTCTTAGTTATGCCTGAACCATTATCCTGAATAATAATTTCACTATAGAGAGGATTATCATCAACTAAAATATCCAAATGGCCTCCTCTGGGGGTATGTTCAATACAGTTTTTAATAATATTTATCATGGCTTCCCTAGTCCAGTAACTGTCACAACGAATTATCTTATTAGAACCAGTTACCTTATAAGTGATATCCCTAAGTTCTAAATTAATCAAAAAGGGCTCTAGGCTAGCGTCTATAACATCCTTAGAAAGCACAGTAGCCGGTTTCATTTCTATTACCCCAGCATCAAGCTTTGAAATAGTTAAAAGAGAAGAAACAAGCCATTCTATTCTTTTTAGTTGGGATGATATTTTAGAAACGAATTCTTTTCTTTTTACATCAGGCAAATTATCATCTTGTAATAAATCTGTCATAACCATCATAGATGTAAGGGGAGTTTTTAATTGGTGGGAGATATCTGCCATATGGTCTGCCAGTCTTTTTTTATCACTAAGTAGTTTCTCATTATACTCAGATAACATACTTGTTACCTTATATATTTCGTTTTTTAGGATACTTAATTCCCCTTCTTCGTTGTCTCTTATATCTAGGCTAGGTTCACCCTGGCGTATCCTACGAAGATATGTAGATAAGTTTTTAGCTAGATAATAGCGTCCTAGGGTAAATGTAATAAAAATAGTCAACAAGGCAACGCCCTGCAAAAAGAGGAGTAGGACTATTTTTTCTTTAGCTAATAGACCTATTAATATAAAGGCCAGTATAGTAACTATTGATAGAATTATTGCACGTCTTAATTCCTTGTTTCTTAGTGAAATCATAAATGCTCCTTTTAGAATATTTATACTTGGTAACCAATACCCCTAATGGTCTTAATTATTGTAGGGTTTTGTGGGTTGTCTTCAATCTTTTCCCTAAGTCTTTTGATGTAAACGGTTAGGGTATTATCATTAACGAAATCCCCTGAAACATCCCATATATTTTCCAAAAGCTGGTTCCTAGAAAGTACCCTTCCTTCATTCTGTAATAGTATAAGAAAAAGTCTATATTCTAAGGCCGTTAGATAAATCTCTTCGCCATTTTTTTGAACCCTTGCTTCTTTTAAATTAACCGTAATATTTCCTGTTTGAATTATATCAGGATTATTATAGTCTCCCTTGCCAGACCTTCTTAGGACGCTCTTAATTCTTGAATGAAGTTCTCTAATCCTAAAGGGTTTACTAATATAATCATCAGCACCCATATCTAGCCCCATAACAGTACTCCCTTCATCATCCCTTGCAGTAAGAAAGATTACCGGTGTATCTGTTGCTGCCTTTATCTTTTTACACAAGTCATAGCCGTTACCATCTGGTAATGATATATCAAGAATAGCAAGGTCAAAGTTGTCCTTATCAAGAATTTTAAAGGCGCTGGTATAGTCGTAGCAAATAGTAAGCAAAAATCCTTCTAGCTCTAAATAGTATTCTAAGCCTTCTGCTATGGTTCTATCATCTTCAACTAGTAGCAGTTTACAGCCACTAAAGTTATTCTTTGTGCTAGCCTGCATCTATTTCAACCTCCTAGTGATAAAGTTTTATATTAAAGCTATACTTATATTATTCCATGTTTTGCAAACAAGCAATATATATATTGTAAGAAAAACATTTCATGATATAATGGTCTTAATTTTAAATTATTGAAAGTAGGATATAAAGAACTATAAATAGTAAAATAGTTAGGAGATGAATATGTTATTAAATATTATATCAGGTCAAAATATTAGTTACATATTAGTTTTTATAGAAGGACTTCTTTCCTTCTTTTCACCTTGTATCCTTCCTTTGCTTCCTGTCTATATGAGTTATCTAGCAGGTAATGCCAAAGAGGATATTGATGGAACTATTAAGTATGAAAGAAAAAAAGTATTCCTTCATACTCTTTTCTTTGTTTTAGGAATTTCATTTGCCTTTTTTGTATTGCTTACCGCTTTTACATCAGTAGGTAACTTCTTTAATCGTAATAGAAACTTATTTACAAGGATTGGTGGTATTATAATAATCCTTTTAGGGTTATTTCAACTAGGTGTATTTGAGCTTAAATTCTTGCAAAAGGAGAGGAGGTTTACATCCAAATTAATTGAAAAGAAAGTAAATCCTCTAATAGCCTTTGTTATGGGTTTTACCTTTAGTTTTGCATGGACCCCATGTATAGGCCCAATGCTTTCATCTGTACTTATTTTTGCATCAAGTGCTAAGACTGCAGTCATTGGTAATATGCTTATATTACTTTATACTCTAGGATTTACCATTCCATTTTTGATACTGGGGCTTTTCACAAGTAGAATATTAGATTTCTTAAACAAGAAAAGGAAGTTATTAAAGTACACAATAAAAGCTGGTGGTATTATTCTTATTATTATCGGTATCATGACCTACACAGGTTGGATGAACGGAGTTTCAAGTTATCTAAACTCTATAACTAATGACCTAATTTCATCTGATGATGGTAGTAAGAAAGATAATAATGAAGTAGAGACAAGGGAGCCAAATGAAGATAATCAGAATAATGAAGAAGCAAAAGAAACAGAAAGTGAGGAAGTAAAGGTTATACCAGCTATAGACTTTACCCTAACTGACCAATATGGTAATTCCCATACCTTATCTGATTATAAAGGCAAGGTTGTATTTTTAAACTTTTGGGCTACTTGGTGTCCACCTTGTAGGCAAGAAATGCCTGATATTGAGAAACTATATAAGGATTTTAATTTTAACCAAGATGAGGTAATCATACTGGGTGTGGCCAGTCCTAGGTCTGACTTAAACACCTATACAAGGGAAGGAACAAAAGAAGAGGTTATAGATTTTATAAATGAAAATGATTATACATTCCCAATCTTATTTGATGAAACAGGAGATGTATTTTTTGATTACTATGTTCAGTCACTACCTACTACCTACTTTATTAATGAGGAAGGTAATATATATGGATATTATCCGGGGATGATGACAGAAAGTATAATGAGAAGGGCTATAGAAGATACAATTAATTCTACTAAATAGAAAAGGTGACAATAGTGGATATTACTAAGGATAATTGGAAACGAAAATTTATGATGCTATGGACTGGGCAGGCTATTTCTATTTTTACTAGCTCAGTTATACAAATGGCAATAGTATGGTATTTGACTGACATAACAGCATCTGCGGCAGTTTTAACCCTTGCAACCCTATTAGGTTTCTTACCACAGGCTGTCTTAGGTCCTTTTACAGGTGTTTTAATAGACCGCTATAACCGTAAAAAGATAATGATAATATCGGATGTGTTTATAGCAGGGGCTCTTATGGTACTTGTAATCGTAGGATTTTTAGGAGAAATCCCCATATGGCTTATAATGGTTGTATTATTTGCAAGAGCTATTGGAACAACCTTTCATGCCCCGACCTTACAAGCAGTAACACCCCTTATAGTTCCAAAGGAACACTTAACTAGGTGTGCAGGTTACTCCCAAACCTTCCAATCGGTTTCCTACCTATTTAGTCCTGCAGTAGCAGCAGTGCTTTATGGAGTTATGGAAATTAATATGATATTTTTGTTTGATATAGGAGGAGCTTTTATAGCAGTACTGGCTGTTGCTCTTATAAGAATACCAGCACAAAGAAAGGCTACATCCTCAAAGACATCTAATGTACTTGGTGAGGCTAAGGAAGGCTTTTTAGTTTTGCGAAGGGAACCAGGAATGATGGCATTACTTTTTATTAGTATGCTTTATGCGATTATCTACTTTCCAATAGGGACCCTGTATCCACTTATATCAATGTCTTACTTTGGAGGAAGTGTAGGGCATTCAAGTATAATTGAAATTGGGTCTTCCCTTGGAGCCCTAATTGGAGCAGTAATCCTAGGTAGGTTTGGAGACAGGATAAATAAGGTAGGGGCAATAAGAAAATCGATAGCCGGGATGGGAATTGGTCTTGTGGCAACAGGTCTTTTGCCACCTACTGGTATTAAGATTTTTCTTATATTGGCCTTTTTTATGGGAATTACAATTCCATTCTATCATGGGGTCCTTAATTCAATTTATCAGATAAAGATAAGTGAAGAGTATCTAGGCAGAATATTCTCCCTTACATCTAGTTTGACAAAGTTAGCTATGCCCCTAGGATTAATTCTTACAGGTGCATTTGCAGAGATTATAGGGGTAAATAGGTGGTTTTTTATATCAGGTGTATTAACCCTTATTATTGCAATGGTTGCCTATATGATGCCATCCTTAAGAAAGATTTAATGAGATAAAATTATATATTATAAATTAAGAAAAGGTTGACTTAATAAGTCAACCTTTTTGTAATGTTATGATACTGTGCTGCCAAATGGCATTAAGGCAAGCTTTGCTATTTTAAAATGTTGTAAACCAAAAGGTATTCCAACTATCGTAATACATAATAGGACCCCTATTAGGGCAGATTCTATAGCAAGGGGTATGCCTGAGATTATTAGCCATATAATATTTAATATGAGGGAACCAAATCCGCCACCATATTGAACCTCTTTACCAAAGGGCATAAATGCTAAAGAAGCAAACTTAAAGCATTGTAGACCAATTGGAATACCTACAATAGTAATACACCACAAGAGGCCAACTAATAACCAAGACAACCCACTAATTAGTCCACCAAAAATCAACCATAGTATGTTACCTAAACAACCCATATGCATTCTCCTTTAAAATTTAATTATAGTTTATAAAATATAACCCTTTTATTTATTATAAACCTTTGGTACAGATTTACAAATAAAAGTTTGGAAAAGTCCAATAAGCTTAGTATATTATTGAGATAAATGGAATAGGGTATAACAAATAATTTATTAAGGTGAAGTCAATGGAGTTTTTGCAAAACTATTTGGTTTTACTAGTTTTGGGTATATGCTTAGCAACGGGTTATATAATTAAACATAGTTTGGACTTTATACCCAATAAGTACATACCATTAATAATGGGGCTCTTAGGTGTCTTTTTAAATGTGTGGTTAAACTATTGGACCTTTAACCCAGAAATATTACTAGGAGGCTTGGTAAGTGGTTTAGCAAGTACAGGTGCTTTTGAAATGGGAAGAAATTTAATAAATAAGGAGGAATAGTATTATAAGAATTAATGATTTAAGGGAACTAAATCCTTTGGTAGAATTCTTGGCAAGGAAAGCCATAGAAGACATAAAAAGCCAAGGTGTTAATCCGCTGGTAGTAGAAACATACAGAACACAGGAAAGACAAAATATGTTGTATGCACAGGGAAGAACAGCACCAGGGAGTATAGTTACTTGGACTAGAAATTCTTTGCATACTAAAAGAAAAGCGATAGACGTTGTTCCCCAGCGAAAAGTAGGCGGTAGAATGACTGCTATATGGGATGCTAGGGATCCTGACTTTGTAATTATAATTAACACAATGGTAGCATATGGATTTGAAGCAGGACATAACTGGAAGAAGAATGTTGATAGTGCACACTTTCAAATAAAAGCAGATTTTACAACTAGCTTTAGAAGAGAATACAATACTAGAGAAGTAACAAAAATGATTCAAGGAAAAGTAGGGGCTAGGGTAGATGGTGATTGGGGTAATGAAACAGAAGCAGCTATAAAGGAGTTTCAGAAATCAAAGGGATTAGAAGTAGATGGCCATGTTGGAATTCTGACACTAACTGCCATGTTTGAAAAGGATCCTGAAACTGCTAATGTTGTAGCAGAAGGGGAATATGTAGTTAAAAAAGGCGATACCCTATCTAAGATTGC
>JAAYRG010000174.1 GCA_012518885.1 Clostridiales bacterium
AATGCAGTCTACGGGACTTGAACCCGTACCCAGTTAAACCCGGATTAGATCCTTAGTCTAACGCGTATACCAATTCCGCCAAGACTGCATTAACATGAATTATTTTATACTTTTTTTGAACTCTTGTCAAGAAAAATTAAATAACACAGACCTAATTCTTACCAAAAAAAGCCTGTGTTATATGGTATGTTCTTCTTATGGTCTCTTGGTCACCCAAGGGATATCCATAGATATGTTTCTTTGTATTTCTAAGCTTAATTCTCTATCTTCTAACCTTTTCTTCCTTCTAGCAGGATAGCCTGCATGAATATACTTCTCTTCCTCTGTTTCTGGCTCAATAAGAGGAACTAGGGCAGGACTACCATCTTCATTAAAACATGTAAAGGTCGTAAAGGCAGTAGCACACAGCCTTCTTTCCCCTGTCATTAGATTTTCTGCAATTACCTTACAAAAGACTTCTACAGATGAATTACCAACTCCTGATATAAAAGTTTCTGCGCATATTGAATCATCAAGACTTGCTGCGTTTATAAAGTCAACGGAGTCCATAGATGCTGTAACTGCAGCCTTCCTTGTATGCCTAGCCACAGAAATTGATGCTGATATATCTATTAATGATAAAATAGTTCCCCCAAACAAGGTATTATTATTGTTTAGATCATTAGGAAATATTCTATTTGTCCTTACAACTCTTGATTCACTACACTTTTTAACTGGACGTTCTGTATTCATAATCTACCTCCAAATATAATCTATCTTAACATAAGCATTATACAGCAAAAGTAAAACAAAATGAAGATTGAACTTTACTTTTTACCTTAAAATAAAGCTTTTTAATAAAAGTTATTTGCTTTTTTACCTATAAGATATATAATAACTTTATAGTGTATAATAAAAGGAGGAAGGTATTATGAAGGTAAAGAATATTAGAGATATTGATAAGTTTTTTGAAGTAGTAGATAGTTGTGTAGGAAAAGTTGAGCTAGTAACTGGAGAGGGAGACCGTTTAAACTTAAAGTCTAAACTTTCCCAGTACGTATCTTTAGCCAACGTATTTTCTGATGGTACTATTAAAGAAATCGAAATTATTGCTCACGAGAAAGAAGACATTGAAAAATTAATGAAATATATGGTTCAGGGATAGGTAGAAACTATAAGTAAGTATTTTCACTATGTAAAAGTAATAAATATATAAAACAAATATACAATCAAAGCAATTAAAACCTTGTGCCTATGAGGATATTCTCATAGGCACAAGGTTTTTTATAAGGCTATACTAATTCTCCTATAAGTCGTACTTGTCAAACAAGTCTTTTACATCCTTAGCCTCAAGATGTTCTCCATATGTAACAACCCTACCATCTACTACTAATGCTGGTGTATTTATAACACCAAACTTCAAAATTTCAGAATTATTCCTAATAAAAATAACTTCATCATTATAGCCCATATCTTCAATTGCTTGTTTTACATTATTGAATGTATTCTTGTCTTTCTTGCCATAAGACCCCAAAAACAAAAATCTAGACTTGTTAAGAAATTTACTTTCTTTTTCAGATAAGTTATATAAGGGCTTGCCATCTAAGGACGTCCCGTTATATGGTTCTTTATCTTGCTTTCCTGATAAAAAATCAAACATACCCATACGCTTTTCTCCCTTTATATTATATATTACTAATTTAATATGATAAGTTTATTATAACAAATATTGTCCCTGTATTCACTCTTATTTTACCTTTCAAATGGGAAAAGTAACTTTTGATTCTCCTTAGTGTACATATTATCCTGGGTTATTAGTTGGAATCCTGAATCTATGTATTCAGGTAACTCTTGTCCATCAAGAAGTTTTACAGCTTTTTCAATACCCAAATACCCCATATTAAAGGGTTTTTGTATCATAAGGCCCTTACAGTAATTACCTTCTAAGAACTTAATTTGTGCTGTTGAACTATCAAAACCAAAAGCATTAATTCTCCTATCCTTATCTACCTCTTTTATAGCCTTAAAGGCCCCAGCAGAAGAATATTCATTTAGCCCTATAACCATATTAATGCTAGGATTATTTTGAATAAATTCCTTCGTTAAATTATAGGCCTTAAGAAAATCTGAATCACAATAGACAACATCTACTATTTTATCTTCTTGCTTACCTAGGCCAGCACGAACTCCAGCCTGTCTTTCAATTGCTGTAGAAGCGGTTTTTACATGACTTACCATAAGTATTTGGGTGTCTTCCTCAATATAACTTGTTATGTACCTGCCCATCTCTCTACCAGCCTTAAAGTTGTCAGTTGCTATAAGGACGTCTTCTACCTTCTCAGCCACATTGGAATCTACTAGGACAAGCTTAATACCTTGTTCTTTGATCTTCTTCACCATGGGCAGTGATATGGTATAGTCAGCTGGAACAAGAACTATTGCATCAGGCTTTTCCCTTATAGCCCAATCTATAAAATTGTTCTGACCTTCGTAATCATCCTCCCTATTAGGTGCCACAATTGTAAGGTCAACATCATATTCCTTAGCAGCTAGTTCGGTTCCTGCAATCAAATCCACCCAGAAATCATTAGTATTATCTATTAGTTTAGGAATGAAAATTATCCTCTTAGGCCTTTCTTCTGATTCAATATCAATTGTTTTTAATATTAAGTATGATAGAAAAACTGTAAATAATATTGCAATAATAATAAATACAATCTTTCTTCTCATTGGGATTTCACCTATATTTATTAATCTCTTTCTTTTCATTTTAATCCATTATCTCTTTTCTTAGGAATCGTAATAGTTACAGTGGTACCTTCATTGGGCCTACTCTTTATATCAAGGCCATACTTATTACCATAATGTAGCTGTAGCCTTCTTTGAACATTATAGACTCCTATTCCAGAGGCCTTATAGTTAACCTTGTGGGAATCAAAGATCTTATCAAACCTATCTTTAGACATTCCAACACCATTATCTATTACCTTTATAACTATTGTCTCTCCAACTGAACGACCTATAACTTGAAGAAGGCACTTGCTCCCCTTATACTTAATACCATGATAAATTGCATTCTCTACAATCGGTTGAATAGTAAGTTTTAATATCTTCTCACTATACAAGTCCTTATCAAAGTCAATTACATATTCTAGTATGTCATTATACCGCATTTGCTGAATTGTTAAGTAACTATTAATATAGCTTACCTCTTGAAGAATAGTAAGTTCTTCATTTTCGTTACTTATACCTTGCCTTAACAATTTTGACAAGGCAGATGTCATTATTACAACTTCTTCAGTTTTTTTGGCTTCAGCCATCCATATAATCGAATCTAGAGTATTATATAGAAAGTGAGGATTAATCTGAGATTGTAGGGCCCTAAGCTCACTTTTTCTCTTTTCCTTTTGCTCATATACAATTCTATCCATTAGGTTTCTAATCTCATAAACCATTATATTAAAAGACTTACTTAGACTACCAATTTCATTGTCAGGAATATCATCTATGTTAGCAATTTCTAACTGGCCCTTTTGAACTAATTCCATAGAATCTTTAAGTATTTTAATTGGACTTGATATCTCATATGACACTACTGCGGTAATAATAACTACTGCTATTAATAATATAATTGTAACTATAAAGTAGATTATCTTAGTTTCACTACTATTTTTCATTAATTCAGATACTTCTTCAACTCCAACAGTTGTCCAACCTGTTTTGTCTGACACAGATATAGTATATAGCTTACTATTTTCCTCATTAGTTATAAAATAGCCTGTTTCATTCTCTAGAACTTCCTTTATTCTCTCTTCTTTTAAACCACTATACAGCAACTGTTGCTGGGGATGGTAAATGATATCCCCCTTCTTATCTAAAATAAAAATATATCCCTTTTCACTCATACTATTTGCTTCACAAAGGTCTATAATTGCATCATAATTAAGGTCTATAAAGAATATACCAGATGCCTCATTGGTATAGGGGTTACGCATATTTATACAAAGGGTAATAACCCATTTATAATCATCCTCAACTAGGTTTTGTACATGAGATGATGACAATATTGGCTGGCCAGGATTAGAAATAGCCTCCTTATACCAGTCCAAATTGTCTACATTAACATTAGTATTTAACTTATCCAAGCCGTCATTTATCAAATACCTGTTATTATCAGATACGATAGCAATGTTATAAATATCTTCTCTAGCCTTAACTATTAGGTTAAAATGGGTTAATATCTCAGCCCTAAGATTGTTAAATTCTTCTGCATCAAGGTCAGTTTGGAACAAGTAGTCATTAACATTGTCGTAATTGGTTACAAGGGCAGTTATGTTTTCCATGTAATCCACATAGGACTCTATTTGGTAGTTGACTTGTTCAACTAACTTGGTTGTATATTCTATAGAATTATCTAATACAGTGTCTTTAGTATAACTCAAGGAAATAAGCATAAATATAGACAAAGCAATAATAACTAAGATTGAAAATGATACTAGCATTGCAAGCCTAATGCTTTTAATTCTATTTAACAATTTTTTACCATTCCTTTGTTATTAAGTATTTTTCTGTTTTTTCTAGAATATTCTGTTGGTGATTGTCTGGTCATCTTCTTAAATACAACACTAAAATATTGGGGGTCAGAAAAGCCTACCTTGCTGGCTATCTCGTAATTCTTAAGGTCACTTGTTTCAAGAAGAACCTTTGATTTTTCTATTCTTGTCCTAGTAAGAAACTCCATAAAGGTTTCTCCTATTTCATCTTTAAAAATAGTAGAAAATCTACTTGAGCTAATGTTAAGATATGAACATACCTCACTTAGGCTAAGTTTAGGATCAGAGTAATTCTTTTCTATATAATCAGTAGCTAATAAGGCACGCTTTCTATTAGTAGATCCCTTTTGATTTATTAGGGCCTCTACAATCTTTTCAAAATACTTATTAAGGATATCTATTGCTTCTGATAAGGTATGAGTCCTAGCTATATCTGCAAGAACTCCCTCTTTATCTAAATCTTCATCTTCTTGTACTAAATAAGATATATTTAAGTCGTCATTTAGGTCAAGGACCACTCTTTGCAAATACGAAATAGTTAAAGTTTTGGTGTGAAAGCTTGATTCTAAGACCTTCCTTAGCTCTCTTGATAGTTGCCCTATCATGTTTTCATCATTCGCAACTATACTATGGGCCAGCTTACTAATATAGGTCTCTAAATCAATATAGGGACTTTTATTATTCCATAAGCTTTCAGCTTGTTCTGAATCAATAACGCTATATTCACCCAATATATACTGGTACTTAATACTTGTATGTGCTGATTCATAGGACTTATATATTTTATCCTTGCCAGATATGGTCTTACCAATTGTTATTGATATGTCTGTGTTTAAGTAGTCTTTTGCCTTATTTTTAATATCAGTACATAAAGCCTTTGCTAGTGTTTTTATCTCTGTAAAATAATTAGACTTAAATAAAATGTAAAGCCTATCATTATTAGACATACATACTATACCATTTTTATTCTTTACTAGTATCTCTTCACTGATATTATAAACTGAAAATAGCATAAGAGAACTATACTGCTTCATTTGTTCTTCATCACCAGAATAGCTATTAATTCTCTTTAGTTCAACAATTGCAACCCTGTAATACTTCTCACTCAGTTCAATATTAAAGTTCTCTAATTCACTAGTAATTTCACTAGCTGGAGTTTTTCCCGTAATAAAGTCTATAAGTAGTTTAGACTTTATATATATCTTATTCTTATTATAGGATTTACTTATTATTTCCCAGTTTCTTTCTTGTTCAATTCTCTTATCTCTTTTTTTCTTTGTAGCTGTTAGAACCTTTGATAATTCTGCTGCTGTAACAGGTTTTAGTATATAGTCTTCTACATTGTACTTAATAGCCTTTTGTGCGTATTCAAACTCATCAAACCCACTAAAGATTATTACGCTTATATCAGGAAAATTATCATAAGTATATTTGATTAATTCCATTCCATCTAAAATAGGCATACATATATCAGTTAATACTACATCAACATGATTTTTCTCTATAAATTCAATTGCTTCTTTTCCATTTTGACATGTTCCTACTAAATTAAAACCAAGACTGTTCCATTTTATGTTTTCACTTATTGCTTCCCTTACCAGTATCTCATCATCTACTAGTAGTACATTATACATTTTATCACTCCATTTTCAAAGGAACTCATACACCATGCTACAAATTCATCATGCAAAACCGATATAAATATACCTAATACTATACACCCTCTTGGTAATTGTCAATAATAAAGTAGGCAAGCAATTAAGACCCCCTGTGTAACAAGAGGTCTTAATTGCATATGTGTAAAGTATGGTAAATTATGACTGAAATTAGTCGTATAAGTTTTGTGCAATTTCTGGGCTATCAATGTTAGCAGCGTTGTACCATTGAGCTCCAGTATCTACGTTAGATACTTCTTCTCCGTTAGCAGCTTGAATTAATAGTTCGATTAGAACTTCACCAATTCTTACAGGAGCTTGAGTAACAGCACCATATAATGTACCGTCAGCTACTGCTGCTTTAATAACTGAACCAGAGTCAAATCCAACACCGATAATATCATCTTCGCCAGTTCCTAATACACCAAGGTTTTCATTAGCTGTTACAACACCTTCTGCTGCTGTTTGGTTAGAACCAAAGATAGCAATTGTATCTTCTTTGTTTAAAATTGTTGCAGCTTCAATTGCTGTTAATTCTGTTGTTGTTTGAGCTGGAACTCTAACTTCAATAATAACGTCTGCTTCACCTTCATCTACTGTAGCGCCTTTTTTATTAGCTATATAGAAGTCGTTACCAACAACTGCAACTTTCTTACCATCAGCTGCTAGTAGTTCAACCATTTTATCGATGAAACCTAAACCACGTTGAGTGATAGATTCAGAAGTAGCATCTTGGTTAACTTCACCAATTCTTACTGGGCCACTTGCGTTTGCAATTCTATCTTTAATTCCTTCGTACATTCCTTCTGCTGCTACTCCACCTGCTACGTAGTTATCTGTTGAAGCATTTGCAAGAACAGAACCTTCTGGAGCACCAGGAACACCAGAGTCAAAACCAATAATAGGAATACCCTTTTCTACAGCATTTGCAATACCTTCTAAAGCTGCCTTAGTATCAAGAGCTGCAAGACCAATTGCGTGTGGTCCTTTATTAACAGCATTATTTAACATTTGAACTTGGTCAGCTATATCTGATTCAGAGTTAGGACCAACAAACTCCATAGTTATGCCGTATTTTGCTGCACTAGCTTGAGCACCTTTATAAACTGCTTGCCAGTATGTAGATTGGAATCCTTTTGAAACAATTTCAAAGTGGTATTTTTCTTTTGCTACTATTTCCCCATTACCACCAGATGCTTCAGTTTCTTTGTCAGTTTCTTTCTCCCCATCTGTTTCCTTTGCTACTGATTCAGTTTCTTTAGAAGCGTCTGTTGCACCTGCTTCAGTATCTTTCTTATCATCGCTTCCACCACAAGCTACTAACAAGGATGCAACCATTACTAAAACAAGTAACACTGATAATAATCTTTTTTTCATTGAATACCTCCTATTATTCTTGTTTTTAATTTATATGTTAACCCTTTAGGTTACATATCAAGTTTATAAAGTACTTACTACTTTGTATTACTTATTAATTGGCTTTTTCTTGTTGTTTATAATATCAATTAAAACAGCACCAATTAAGATAATACCTGTGATAATTTGTTGCCAGTTAGGTTGGAAACCAACATATGGAAGGCCTGACTTTAGTACAGACATTACTAGAACACCAAGTAGGGCACCAAGGATAGTACCTTGCCCACCAGTAGTCGAAATACCACCGATGATTGCACCGCCTATTGCATCAAGTTCTAGGCCTGCACCTGTTCCTGGATTGATACTTGCAAAGGTTGCTGCATAGGCTATACCTGCAAGTCCTGCAAAAAAACCACAGATTACATAAGCTATTATATGGTACTTAGTAACATCAACACCAGAAAGTCTAGTTGCCTCTTTATTACTTCCAATTGCTATAATATAACGACCTACTTTCGTCTTATTAAGTACAATGGTCATTATAATTGCACTAATTACTATTAAAATAATTCCAACAGGATACTTTGTTCCACCTATTTCTAGTTTAAAGATACTCCTAAACCAACCCCCTTCAGCACTTGCTGGAGGCCAAGGAATACCGAATCCACTTGCACTAATAGTACCTAGTCCCCTAGTAATCATCATAGTACAAAGGGTTGCAAGGAAGGGTGGGATTTTCATTACTGCTACTAATATTCCGTTTAAAAGACCAATAGCTAGACCAAAAAGTAGAGTAACAAGCATACCTACTATAACTGGCATATTTTGATATTTTACAAGGTAACCACCTGCTATTGCATAACATATGATACCTGTACCTATAGATAGGTCTACTCCACCGCTTATCAATACAAAGGTTACACCTATAGCCATTAGGGCTATATTATATGTATAGTCTGCTATACTTACAAAGGTTGAATATCTTCTAAATGCTGGGCTCGCAAGAGAAAAGACTATTACAAGTGTAATAATAACAAGGGTTACTATAGTTCTTTGAGCACCAAGTTTTTTTACAATGATATTATTTTTTATTTTATTCATATTGATTATTAATTCCCCCCTACTCTCTAAGTGTTGCTGCGTGCATTATGCTCTCTTGTGTGGCTTCACATATATCTAACTCTCCAGTTATACTGCCTTCACACATAACCATAATGCGGTCGCTCATCCTAAGTATTTCTGTTATTTCGGAAGAAATCATAATGATAGACTTGCCTTGAGCAACAAGTTCATTCATTAGTTGATATATTTCATTCTTTGCACCAACGTCAATACCTCTTGTTGGCTCATCAAATATTAATATCTCGCAATTTCTTGCTAGCCACTTGGCAATTACTACTTTTTGCTGATTTCCACCTGAAAGGTTAGCAACCTTCTGATGTGGACTAGGAGTTCTAATATCTAATTGTTCTATATATTTCTCTGCTTCTTTTCTTTCTGCCTCTTCATCTATAAAAGAACCAGATACGAAATTTTCTAGAGTTGCCATAGTAACATTCTCAGCAACAGTTTTATCTACTACAATTCCGTAACGTCTACGGTCTTCAGAAAGATAACCTATACCATTTGCTACAGCATCTTCAGGTGACTTAATATCAACCTTCCTACCATTAATATATATATATCCACTATCCTTAGGGTCAGCACCAAAAATTGCTCTTGCAGTTTCTGTACGTCCAGCTCCCATCAGTCCTGAGAATCCTAAGATTTCTCCCTTACGTAGTTCAAAGCTTACATCCTTAACCATTCTACCTGCATTTAGGTTTTCTACCTTAAGAACTACTGGAGCATCCTTTGGCACATTACTTTCTGCCTTAGGGTCTTCATATATAACACGCCCTACCATCATATGGATGATTTCATCTTTATTAGTATCAACTGTATTAACTGTTCCTACATAGGCACCATCTCTCATTACAGTAACCCTGTCTGAGATTTCTTCAATTTCATTCATTCGGTGGGATATGTATACTATTCCCATTCCCTTACTACGCAGGTCACGAATTATTGCAAATAATTCTCTGATTTCACCATCAGTAAGTGCTGCAGTAGGCTCGTCAAATACTATCACCTTAGCATCATGTGAAACAGCCTTAGCTATTTCACACATTTGTTGTTTACCTACTGTTAGGTTCATCATTCTTTCCTTTGGGTTTATGTCAATGTTAAGTCTTTCAAACAGTTTAGCTGCCTCTTTGTTCATTTTTTCATCATCTATAAACAAACCCTTCTTTGGTTCTCTACCAATGAATATGTTTTGGGCAACTGTTAAATGGTTTATCATATTAAGCTCTTGGTGAACGATAATAACACCTGCATCTTGAGCTTCTTTAGGAGTTGTAAATTCTCGTTCCTTGCCTTCAAATATAATAGTCCCTGAGTCCTTTTTATATATTCCTGTTAACACCTTCATAAGGGTGGATTTTCCTGCACCATTCTCACCCATAAGTGCATGAACTTCACCTCTACGAACATTGAAATCTACATGGTCAAGAGCATGTACACCAGGGAAACTTTTATCTATTTGTCTCATATCTAGAATTACATCATTCACGGCTTCACCTTCCTAATCTACTAATATAGAATATTTTTTACTTATATTAATGGTTTACTAATTTTTCTTTTGATTACTAAATACATCAAGATATACTGCTGTCAGTACAATAAGACCAGTAATAATTAATTGGAAATCTTTTGTAAATCCTAAAGCTAATATTCCTTCTTGAAGTAGTGAAATAATCATAACACCAATAATAGTTCCGCCAATTGATGCAACTCCACCAGACATTGAAGTACCACCCATAACAACAGCTGCTATAGCTTCGTTATTATATTGGTCACCTAGTCCAGGTTGAACAGTTGTATAAGCTCCTACGAAGAATATTGCAGCGATACCTACTAAGGTTCCACTTATTACATAAGCAAGCATCTGCCATTTTCTTACGTTAACACCTGATAAACGTACTGCCTCTTTATTACTTCCTAAACAAAGTATGTATCTTCCAATCTTAGTTTTGTTAAGAATAATTGCACATATAAATGCTACTACAAGAAGAGTAATAAGTCCGACTGGAATTGATATGCTACCATTGCTATATCTTACTAAGTTTCTATACCAACCATTTGCTTCACTAGATTGTGGCCAACTTACTGACTGAGTGTGTGTAAAAACAGACCCAGCACCTTTTGCAATCTGCATTAGTCCCATTGATGTAATAAAGGGAGCCACATCCCAATATGCTACCAAGTACCCATTAATAGCTCCAAATATTAAGCCTACCAAAACACTAATTACCAAACATAAAACTAATGGCCATCCGCTACGTGTAAGTAAATATCCTGATATAAGAGCAGAAGCAAACATAACAGGTCCAATAGAAAAATCAATTCCTCCTGTAGCTATTACAAAGGTTACACCTAGTGCAAGAAAACCTAGGAAATAAGAATAGCTAAGGGCACTTAAAATTCTGTCATAACTAATAAATGTTGGCGAAAATAAGGCAAATACAAAATACATAAGTATTAGTACAAATACTAGTACTAGCTTATTAAATCCTATCTTTTTCACCAATGCGATGTTCTTTATTTTTTCCAAGTGCTAAATCCCCCTAACATTATGAAATACTTTTATAAAATAAAAATATATATATAGTTGTTGTTTGCAAAATAATTATATATGTATTTTTAATAATTTAGAATTGAAATTCGTCCAATTAATGTTCAATATTCTACTACTCTTATTAAAATTCTTTTATTTTAAGTCAAATTGTATAATATTGCACATTTTTTAATTTCTAGAATAAATTATATTGAGAAAATAGATTCTATAATCTTAGAGTCCAAGGAGTATAAATGGATAATAGTAATTTTGAAATGGAACAAGTTGTAGGAAGTGGTATACCCTTTGATGACCTAGTATGGGAGGATATACCAGGCAATCCTTTTGGTAGGGCCGCTAATTTTAATGCCATTATTTTTGGGGATGCAAATAACATAGTAGACGTAAAGGGGGCCTTAGCAGTTGGCGGAAGTTTCTATAGCCAAAGGGGCCTTAGTCTAAACTTTGGTTGGAATATTCAATCACCTGAATATACACCAGATAATGTTGGCTTTCTTGTTGGGGGCAACGTTGCAATGAACGGATCATTAGTAGTTGTTGGCCAGGTAATTATAGGGGGAGGTTTTAGGGCAGCAAGAGGCAGCACCTTCCTCATTGGTAAAGATGGTAGTTCTGCCCAAGCTAGTCAGTTAGCTGAACTTTATAGGGCAAATGGCCAAAGTAGGTACTGGTCACCTAGCGACCGTGGTAACCACTATATTATTTCAAGTTATGATGTTCCACATTATTTACCTGCTAGCCGAATTAATGCAAACCTAACCACCTTCTTTCAAGATGCAAAAGCAAGTATAGAAAACTATAAGGAATGTATTGAAAACTTGCCTGTTAACGGCATTGTGGAAGAAGACTTCCATGAATGGGTTTTAATAGGCAATGACCCTGACCTAAATATATTTGTCCTTGACCGTAGGCCAAATGGATTAATTAATAAGGGAATTAGATTTGATGTTCCTGATACAAGTACTATAATTGTAAGGCTACAAACCGGACCTAATACTCACTTACAATACGGCCTATATGGATCAGAAAGTCAAGCTAGCCGTACTATTTACCTCTTTGAAGACGCTACTAATATCTATATGGAAGTTCCTGCAGATATTTGGGGTAGTTTCCTGGCTCCTAATGCTATGTTACATGGTCATAGGACCGGAGGCCATATTACGGGTAATCTTGCCCTAGGATCATTTGCAGTAAGCCCAACTAGTGGTTTTGAGTTTCATTTACCTGTGTTTGAAGGCCAGGTATTTTGTGAAGAAGTATCTGATATTGTATTTGAAAGGCCTGAAGAAGTTCCTATTCCAGTCCCTACCCAGCCTCCAGTAGAAGAACCTATCATAGAAGAGCCGATTATAGAAGAACCTATTATAGAAGAACCTGAACCACCAATACCTACTCCAAGTCCTGCAAGACCTCCTAGAGAAAGAAGGCCAATACCAACTCTTCCTGAAGATAATAGAAGGTTCATTATGCCAAGTCCTCCGCAAGAACCAGAACCTTGCCCTGAACCAGAACCTTGCCCTGAACCAAGACCTTGTCCTCCTTGCCAAGAATGTTTAATTCAAGAAGGGGTTATAGCTGGATGTATATGGGGATGTGAGTGTCATAAAAGACATGGTTGGATAGTAGAATTGTATGAGATATGTGCTAACCAAAAGGTTTTAGTAGACTGCGTAGAAATAGGTCACTATGGATGTTTTAAGTTCTATGTCCCATTTGATGGTTGCTATTGCTTGTCCACCATACCTTCAAACTGTATGAGAAACCAACCTTACTATTATAGAAGTGGATACTCTTGTAAACCTATAATGTCGCTTAATAATATTGGGGTGTCTAACTTTTATTATTGATAATAAGTAAACTTAAATTCTAAAAGAAACAAGAAGTGGGAAGCCGTAAGCAATACTCCTTACAACTTCCCACTTCTTGTTATATATAAACATAATATAAAATTATATTATGCAGCTTTTGATTTTGCGATTTCTGCTAATGTAGCAAATCCTTCTGGATCATTAACTGCCATCTCAGCTAACATCTTTCTGTTGATGTCGATGCCTGCAACTTTTAATCCATGCATAAATTTGCTATATGAAATTCCATTCATTCTAGCTGCAGCATTAATTCTTGCAATCCATAATCTTCTGAATTGTCTTTTTCTTTCTTTTCTACCAGAAAATGATGTAGCTAATGCTCTCATTACTGATTGTTTTGCAATTCTGTATTGTTTTGATCTAGCTCCTCTGTAACCTTTTGCTAGTTTTAATACTCTATTTTTTCTCTTTCTAGAGCTTACTCCACGTTTTACTCTTGCCATGGCTTGATTTCCTCCTTATCACAAGTCATTTCTCTTATAGGTATGGTGTTATTTGTTTTAACTTTCTTGAATTACCTTTATCCACTTCAACAGCTTTTCTAAGTCTTCTCTTCCTCTTAGTTGTCTTCTTAGTTAAGATATGACTTTTGTTGGATTTCATCTTCATAAATTTACCAGTACCTGTTTTTTTAATACGCTTTGCAGCGCCTCTATGTGTCTTAACCTTAGGCATAATATTTCCTCCTTTATGCTATGCAATCTCTAGTCCTAAATCTCTTCTTAGAAATCGTATAATTAATAATATATATATTTAACATTCTATACTTTATAATGTTAAGCACAAAATGTTATTAACGTTTTTTGCTTAAAAACATAACCATGTTACGGCCTTCCATCTTGGCTGGCTTCTCAACCACTGCTATATCTTCTACCTTCTTGAAGAAAGCATCCATGATTTCTTTACCTGTAGCCTTATGGGCCATCTCACGACCTCTAAATCTTAGGGTTACCTTTACACGGTCACCAACTGCTAAGAACTTTCTTGCATTGTTGGCTTTAGTCATTAAATCGTGCTCTTCAATGTTTGGTGATAAGCGCACTTCTTTTACATCGATAATTTTTTGCTTCTTCTTAGCTTCTTTTTCTCTTTTAGTTTGTTCATACTTAAACTTGCCAAAATCCATAATCTTGCAAACAGGCGGTTTTGCATTTGGAGCAATTCTTATTAGGTCAAGATTTTGCTCTCTAGCTAGGTTTAATGCATCTCTTGATGACATAATACCTAATTGTTCTCCATCCTGGCCAATCACTCGAACTTCTTTGTCTCTAATTTTTTCATTAATTATTATATCGCTAATAATTGTGCACCTCCATAGGTTGAATCTAATAAATATGTTTACAATAAAAAGTGGATAGTCATAAACTATCCACATCACTACTTCGACTACGCCTGCAAATTTGGCAAAACAAGAACAAGCTACATACAAGTATAAAAACCATAAAGATACTTGTTCTATTTTCGAAATTATTAACCCGAGTCACTACTAAGTGCTAAGGTGAGAGTGGATACTCTACTTCATGTCATAATATATATGTTGTTAACAGCTTTTTTATAATACCATACTTTAACTTACATGTCAAGTTTATAAATTAAGTTAATTAATATTTTTAACTAGGGCCAAGTCATTAATAAACTTGATTAATTCTCTTTCAGACTCGAGATCTCCAGCATAAGGATAGTTCTTAGCAAGCTTGTTAAAGGCCTCAAGTTCTTTCTTGGCAGCTTCTTTATTATTATTAACAAAAACTTCATAAGCATACATAAGTCGTCTTCTAGAAAGGTATATAGAAGTATTCTTTATATAGTTAGCAAGCTCTTTAGTATAAAGCCTTTCTACCTCATCTTGACGGTTACTTCCAATGATTTCATAAAATAGAAGTTCACACAGCAACTCATTCTTATGTATATCTAGTAATCCAGAGGCATTTTCTATAAGAAAGTCAGAATATTCCTTGGCCTTATTAAAGTCCATATTATCATGAAGGCGCATACATTTAAATACTCCTATAGTTACAATTAAGGGATTGGACAAGTCAGCATTATCAGGAAGTTCAAAGTATTCCTCTGGCATATCCTTCAATCTTTTTCCCCTAGTTTGAAGTCCATTAACATATAGTTGCATATATAGGGACCTGACAGCTTCTTTATCCTTCTTTAAATGCAAGGTATTATAGCCATCGTTAGCCACGCCACCAATTCTCATAGGAATAGCATTGGTAAGAGTAGCTATTAGACCAACTACAATAGAAACAAAAGATATATGGGTCAAAAGCCCAGCACTTGGGAAAGCCATAAATATCACAAAAGAGATTAGGACTAAACTTAAGTTTAGCAAGCTCCCACCAAGGTTATATAAAACATAAGGAAAATTATAGGCATTCCAATTGGAATCTGGCATCAGAAGACACTGACCACCAGTTCCAACTATGTTAAACCTCTTAATTTTTAGCCTACCATCTTCCTTTATAAACATTATGGAGCCTATCCTAAAGGAGACAAACTCATATCCACTAAGGAGGCCAAATATAAGATGGCCACCTTCATGAGCAATAACATGAAGAAAGGTAACTGCAAAAAATATAAGAATCAGCAAGGCAAAAACAAATATCATTCCTAATATTCCGTACTTTTCCTCATATGAACCTGAAACATGACCTGTGTAAAAACCAACACCAAGAGATCCAATTATAAGAATAGCTGCTGAAATAAAATTTTCTAATTTTTTGTTTTGCACTACCTTTTGATTATTTACTTTCTGCCCTTCTCTTTCCATGCCACCCTCCTAGAATTCGGCCTTACCAAAATCTGATAATTTCAATCCTTCATTTCTTTCTAATACAGTTTGTTCACTCCAACTATGGATAAACAATAGTAGAGGATTACCCTTCATATCTCTTACCTTTTTACAGTCTGATGTAAGGTATAGGTCAGAAACATTAACTTTAGAATCCTCAATCCACCTAATATAAGAATATGGTAAATTCTCTAATCTTATTTCTACATTATATTCATTTTCAAGTCTATGTTTAAACACATCAAACTGAAGCACTCCAACTGCCCCAACTATTATCTCTTCCAAGCCCATACTATATTCTTGAAAAATTTGAATTCCACCTTCTTGGGCTATCTGCTGGATACCCTTAACGAATTGTTTCCTCTTCATGGTATCAACCTGACGAACCCTGGCAAAGTGTTCTGGGGAGAATGTAGGAATTCCTTCATATATAAATGTCTGACTAGAAGAACGTACAGTATCTCCAATTGAGAAAATACCAGGGTCAAATACACCTATAATATCTCCTGCATAAGCCTCATCAACTATTTTCCTATCCTCTGCCATCATCTGTTGAGGCTGAGAAAGTTTCATAGTCTTCTTTCCTTGTACATGAAAAACTTCCTTGTCTGCTTCAAACTTACCTGAACAAATACGCATAAAGGCTATTCTGTCCCTATGCTTCTTATTCATATTAGCTTGAATCTTAAAAACAAAGGCAGAAAAATCATTTTTAATAGGGTCGATTAGACCTTCTGATGAATTCCTAGCTAGAGGAGGTGTAGTCATTTCAAGGAAGTATTTTAAGAATATTTCCACACCAAAGTTTGTAAGGGCAGATCCAAAGAATACTGGAGTTAACTCTCCCTTCCTAACTAGGTCTAGGTCAAATTCATTAGTTGCCCCATCTAGCAGTTCTATCTCTTCCTCAAGTATTTCATGGTTTTCCTTACCTATTAAATCATCTAGGTCAGGGTCACCTAAGGATGCACTAATACCTTGTAACTTTTTCTGGCCCTTGTCTGATAGGGTAAATCTTGTTATTTCCTCCTTGTTTCTATCATAAACACCTTGGAAGTTCTTACCGCTTCCAATTGGCCAGTTTACTGGACAGGTTCGTATTCCCAGTACACTTTCAATTTCATCAAGAAGTTCAAATGAATCACGGGCTTCCCTATCCATCTTATTTATAAAAGTGAAAATAGGGATTTTACGCATAACACATACCTTAAATAGCTTTTGTGTTTGAAGCTCAACACCCTTTGATGCATCAATCACCATGACTGCTGAGTCAGCAGCCATGAGTGTTCTATAGGTATCTTCTGAGAAGTCCTGGTGACCAGGTGTATCTAGAATATTGATGCAATAATCATCATAGTTAAATTGTAGAACGGAAGAAGTAACTGAAATACCACGTTGCTTTTCTATTTCCATCCAGTCAGAAACGGCATGTTTACTAGTCTTTTTCCCTTTTACAGACCCTGCTAGGTTGATTGCTCCACCATACAATAATAGCTTTTCAGTTAGGGTTGTCTTTCCAGCGTCTGGATGGGATATAATTGCAAATGTTCTTCTTTTCTTTATTTGATTTTCTATATCAGTCAAAACTCTTCCTCCAAATTACTCTTGTACTTCAATTTCTCTAATAGCTTTAGTTCTAATTTCCTTACAGATTTCATCAATAAATGTATCTAAGTCTTTTTGTCCTTCATCACCTAAGTAACGACTACGTAATGAAATAACATTGTTTTCAGCTTCTTTTTGACCAAGGATTATCTGATATGGAATCCTATCTAATCTTGCTTCACGAATCTTGTATCCAATCTTTTCTGCACGCTCATCAATAGTAGCACGGATACCATTTTCTTTAAGTTTTGCAAGTACCTTATTACCATATTCATGGAACTTCTCTGATAATGGTAGGATACGAACTTGTTCTGGACATAACCATGTTGGGAATTGACCAGCAAATTGCTCAATTAACATAGCTAAAGTTCTTTCATAGCATCCAATTGATGACCTGTGGATAATATATGGACGTTTCTTTTCTCCATCCTTATCTACATAGTACATATCAAACTTCTCTGCTATAGAGTTATCAAGTTGTACTGTTATAATAGTATCTTCTTTCCCGTGAACATTCTTAAATTGGATATCAATCTTTGGTCCGTAGAAGGCAGCTTCACCTTCAGCTTCTAAGAACTCAAGACCCATTTCTAATAGGATGTTTCTTAGGATACTTTGAGTTCTTTCCCATTCATCTTCAGACCCTATATATTTTTGCTTATTATTTGGATCCCATTTTGATAGACGGAATGTAACCTTATCTATAATACCTAGAGTTGTCATTATATAGTTAATAAGGTCTAGACAATCTCTAATTTCTCCTTCTACCTGTTCTGGAGTACATATAATATGACCCTCAGCAAGAGTAAACTGTCTTACACGGATTAGACCATGCATTTCTCCTGAATCTTCATTTCTAAATAAAGTAGAAGTTTCGTTATAACGAACTGGTAGGTCCCTATAGCTCTTTTGACTATTCTTATATACATAATATTGGAATGGACAAGTCATTGGACGTAGTGCATATGCACCGTCTTCATCTTCTTCATCTCCAATTATAAACATACCATCCCTGTAGTGGTCCCAGTGACCTGATATCTTATATAGGTCGGACTTTGCCATAAATGGAGTCTTAGTAAGTAGGTAGCCACGTTTTTCTTCCTCATCTTCAATCCATCTTTGAAGAAGTTGAACGATTCTTGCACCCTTTGGCATTAGTAGAGGAAGACCTTGACCAATAACATCAACAGTAGTGAAAAGTTCCATTTCTCTACCTAACCTGTTATGGTCTCTTTTCTTAACTTCTTCTAAGTGGGCTAGGTAATCATCTAGGTCTTTCTTCTTAGTAAATGAAGTACCATAAACCCTAGTTAACATCTTGTTGTTCTCATCCCCTCTCCAGTATGCACCAGATGAAGAAATAAGTTTAAACGCCTTAATAGGCTTAGTTGACATTAAATGTGGTCCGGCACAAAGGTCTACAAAGTCACCTTGTCTATAAAAGGAAATAACTTCATCTTCAGGCAGTTCATTAATTAGTTCTACCTTGTAGGACTCACCCTTTTCTTCCATTAGCTTGATAGCTTCATCTCTAGGAAGTTCAAATCTTTCGATGTTGCTACCTTCTTTAATAATTTTCTTCATTTCTTGTTCGATTTTATCTAGACTTTCTCTATCTAGTGGTTCCATATCAAAATCATAGTAGAAACCATTTTCTATAGCAGGTCCTATTGCTAACTTTGCATGAGGATATAGCCTTTTTACTGCTTCTGCAAGTACGTGTGATGAAGTATGGTGGAAGGCTTCCTTACCACCCTCGTCATTGAAAGTTAAAATGTTTAACTCGCAGTCCTTATCAATTACAGTTCTAAGGTCTACAAGTTCTCCATCTACTTCTGCTGCACATGCCATTCTAGCAAGGCCTGAACTTATATCTTCTGCTATTTCATATGCAGTTTTACTTTGTTCGTAATTTATTACTGAACCGTCTTTTAATGTAATTTTCATAATCTTATTACTCCTTTCAAAAACATCAATATGTAAATTGATCTTTAGTCTAATAAACCTTTATCATATAGTTAATAAATAAATTATTGTTAATAGTATCTCTAAAATCAGGCATAAAAAATCTCGTCTCTTTCTTCTTGCCTGTGCAAGTAGAAAGGGACGAGCCTATGCTCGCGGTTCCACCCTAATTGGAATTATATAAAATGGCTACTAATAAACATTAGAAAGGCCATCTCTTCCCTGCTTCATTGGATTATAACGTAATCACCGGACTGGATTAGAGTCACTCAGAGGTAGTTTTCAAATGCTTCCCATTAAGATACTTCCACCAAATGTATCTCTCTCTTGAATGTTTCACATTCTACTCGTCTCGTCATCGTATTCCCAATATTCCTATAATTATCTGATTTTTATTATATCATCCTATACTTTTATGTCAAGATTTATTTGGCCTTGTATGGCCCTATGGAAAAACTTTAATATTTTTATTGATTTGGTCTTTTGGAATATATTTGAATATGAATCATATATTTTCATTAAATAGCTTATCCCTTATAGACAAGCTATGACAAAATACCTTATAATTAGATTAATAAAATAATTTAAATGGAGGAATGTTTATGGACTTAATTCTGGATTTACTACCAATAATCCTATTGGTAATCTTTATTATCGTTATTGTCCTTATAGGCTATGTCAAGGCTCCACCTGATCAAGCTTATATTATCTCAGGTCTTAAGAAGGAAGGAAAAATCCTAATTGGTCGTGCAGGAGTTAGGATTCCCTTTTTTGAGAGGCTAGATAAACTATATTTAGGTCAAATGACTGTAGACATTAAGACAGAACTTAGTGTACCAACTAATGACTTTATTAATGTTAATGTTGATGCCGTTGCAAAGGTTAGGATACATAATACAGAAGAAGGTATAAAGCTTGCTGCTAAGAACTTCTTAAACAAAACCCCAGAGCAAATAACCCTAGACCTGCAAGATTCCTTACAGGGTAACATGAGGGAAATTATAGGTACCCTATCTTTAAAAGAAATTAATACCGATAGGGATTCTTTCTCTGACCAAGTTATGTTAAAGGCCTCTAAGGATATGGAGAAGCTAGGCATTGAGATTATCTCCTGTAATATCCAAAATGTTACTGATGAAAACGGCCTAATCAAAGACTTAGGTGCAGATAATACTTCATTAATAAAAAGAAATGCTGCCATTGCTAAGGCCCAGGCTGATAGAGATGTTGCAATAGCCCAGGCAAGGGCTGATAAGGAAGCTAATGATGCTAGAATCCTATCAGAAACCGAGATTGAAGAAAGAAATAATGAACTAGAAATAAGAAAGGCCGAACTAAAGATCTTAGCTGATGCTAAGAAGGCTGAAGCTGATGCATCTTATAAGGTTCAAGAACAAGAACAACGTAAAACTATCGAAACAGCTAGGGTTAATGCTGATATTGCAAGGGCTGAACGTGAAGCTCAACTAAAGAAACAAGAAGTTGAAGTTGAAAAGCAAAGATTAGATGCCCAGATTAGGGCCCAAGCAGATGCTGAACGTTATAAACAAGAGCAAATTGCCCAAGCTGAACTTTTCAAGAGACAAAAGGATGCTGAAGCTAAGCTTTATGAAGATAAACAAGAAGCTGAAGCTGAGAAAGCTAGAGCAGAAGCAGAAAGATTTGCTAAGGAACAGGTTGCAGAAGGTATTAGGGTTGTTGGTCTTGCTGAGGCTGAGGCTATTAGGGCTAAGGCCCTTGCAGAAGCTGAGGGTATTAACAAGAAGGCTGAAGCTATGCAAAAATACGGTGAAGCAGCAATTATTGAAATCATTATGAAGGCCATGCCTGAAATTGCTAAGAATATTGCAGAACCACTATCTAAAGTTGATAAGATTACCATGTACGGGGAAGGTAATAGTGCCAAACTAATTCAGGATATAATTAATGGAACCACCCAGGTAACTGAAGGAGTATCCTCTGGTTTAGGCCTTGACCTTAAGGCTATAATATCAGGCTTTCTAGGAGGCAAAGCATCCCAATTTGGAGAAGGAGCCACTAGCGAGGTTAATGATAATAAGGCAGATATAATAGACCAGAATATTATTGTAAATCCAGAAGATTCCATATAATATAATAGCTACTAAGCTTATAGCAGATTAAAAGATTGATTTAACATTAAATATTTGTTAAATCAATCTTTTTTTATGTCGCCCTCTCCTATATTATGCTATAATAACAGCAAGTCATTTGTATTAATTTGGAAAGGAGTTAATGTTAGATGAATACCGGCATAAACAAGGATATATTCTATGATAAGAAGAAGTTCTTTGATAGTGGCAAGACCAAATCATATAATTTTAGGGTAGACCAGCTAATAAAGCTAAAGGCCACAATTAAAAAGTATGAAAAAGACATTATGAACGCCCTATATAAGGATTTACATAAGTCAGGATTTGAATCCTATACAGCAGAAATAGGCCTTGTGTACGAAGAAATAAACTACTGCCTAAAACACCTAAAGAAGTGGATAAAGCCTAAAAGGGTAAGGGGTATTATATCAACCATGCCCTCTAAGTCCTATATCTACCCAGAACCCCTTGGGGTTGTCCTAATAATTGGTCCTTGGAACTATCCCTTCCAACTAATACTCGCCCCCTTAGTTGGTGCTATAGCTTCTGGTAACTGCGTTGTAATAAAACCTTCCAACCAGTCTGTCCATACTTCTAATATAATTGAAAGAATAATTAAAGTGGCCTTCCCCAAAGAGTATATATCTGTAGTACAAGGTCCAGGTTCCACCGTTGTACCCCACCTAGTAGGTGATTATAAGTTTAATCATATATTCTTTACTGGAAGCCCTAGAATAGGTAAGGAAATACTACGCTTAGCATCAAGTCACTTAACTCCTGTTACCTTAGAACTTGGAGGCAAGTCACCAACCATAGTCCATAAGGATGCTAATATAGCCCTAGCTGCTAAGAAAATTGTAGCAGGCAAGTACTATAATGCAGGACAAACCTGTATAGCCCCTGACTATCTCCTAGTCCATGAGGATATAAAGGAAGAACTTATTAAACAGCTTATAAAGTATGTAAGGGAATTCTACGGACAAGAGCCTAAGACAAGCAAGGACTATGGTAGAATCATTAATAAATATAGATTTTCTACACTAATAGACTATATAAAGGATAGCAATATAGTATTTGGTGGGGATAGCGATGTAGACGACTTATATATAGAACCTACAATTGTAGAATGCAATGACCTTAATAACCCTATTATGGAAGAAGAAATATTCGGTCCTATCCTCCCTATCCTGACCTATAGGAAGATAGATGAAGTAGTAGACATAGTTAGAAAAAACAGGTATCCTCTTGCCCTATACTTGTTTACTAATAATAGAAAGATAGAAAAATATATAATAGATAGGATAGAATTTGGTGGTGGCTGCATTAATAATAGCCTTCTCCATATAGTTAATCCTAGGATGCCCTTTGGTGGTATAGGGACTAGTGGAATGGGAAGATATCATGGTAAGTATAGCTTTGATACCTTTAGCAACTATAAGAGCCTATTAAAGTCCCACAATAAACTTGATATGCCCCTTAGGTATCCACCCTATATAGAAAGAAATTTTAATCTGGTTAAAAAGATTATGAAATAATATAAGATAAGACCCTAATCCTAATAATGAATAGCCCCCTATATTTAGACTTTAATATCTTAATTTTGGGGGCTACATCATAAATACTATATTAGGATTAGGGTTTTACTTAATTATTATTATGCTTATTATTTATTTTACAAGTCAATAGCTACTTCATCCTTCATTGTAATACTATCTGGTTTAACAATGCAGTCATAGGCAAGTATATTCAACCCCTTATCTCTTGCCTCTCTTAGGGCATCTCCAAACTCAGGATGGGTCCTATCATTTGGCATAAACTTTTCTATACCCTCCATTTGAATAACAAAGATTACATAGGCCTCATAGCCTTCTTCAATTGACCTTGTTAGTTCATTTATATGCTTAACTCCCCTAGTTGTAGGAGCATCTGGAAACATAGCAGTATTATCCTCTTCTAAGGTTACTCCCTTAACTTCTATAAACACCTTTTTATTATCTGTCTCAAGATATATGTCAAATCTAGACCTACCAAAGGTTTTCTCTCTTTGTATATGGGTAATACTTTTGAAATAATTACCCTCTACAATCCAATCATATACGACCCTATTAGGTACTTGGGAGTCCATATTTATAATCCTATCTCCCTTTAATACGCTAATTAGATCATACCTAGTCTTTCTGTTTGTATTGCTTGCTTCCTGTACATAAACCACTACTCCTTTTATTAGAAGCTCCTTGCATCTTCCTGTATTTTTAACATGGCACTTTTCTAGTTTGCCATCAATTTCTACGATTGCTATAAAGCGGTTAGGTCTTTCATGAAATATCCCTTGTTTTATGTTGTTATAAATCATATGTACTCCATTCTATATGCCTTATTATTCAGGCTCTAATCTATCTTATCTAGTTTAAAAATATATTAGTAATGAATCCTATTATAGCATAAAAGTAGCAGTCATCAATTAATTATATATAGTATAAGAAAATCCTATATTAACCATCTACAAATAAATTAAATATTAATTTCATTAAAGTTTTGATTAGACCCTTTCATTTTAAGGCAAAATGCCTTATAATGGTAGTTACATAGACTATACTTATATAGTATGGTTTAACCATAAATATGGATGTATTATTTTTCCAATACTGAGCATATTAAGTATATTGGAGATTCTTTTATGCATATATTAAACTGTGAAAGGACTGATAAAATATGAAAAAAGGTAAGTTTAGCAAGTTTTTACTAGGTTCTGCAGCTGTAGCAGGTGTTGCTGTTGGAGCGTATTATTTGTACAAAAACTTTATGAACAAAGATTACACAGATGACTTCGATGATTTCGATGACGACTTTGATGATGACTTCTTTGATGATATAACAGTTGATGACCTTGATGAAGAAGATGATGAGTCAACTAGAGAGTATGTATCAATTAACATAAGTAGCTCATCAGAAGAAGATAAGGTAACTACTGAAGAAGATGTAGTTGCTGAAGAAGTAGATACAGATGCTACAATAGACGTTAACCAACAAGAAACAAATTAATATACTGCCTATTTTATACTCCTTACTATAAGAACTCCTCTTATAGTAAGGAGTTTTTATATGCCCTTCTTAAGGTATTATAAGCCATTTGCCTTCATAGATTATATTAATATATGAAAGGAATGTTTATATATGTGTACAGCCTTTATTAACACTAGCACCTGTGAATACTTCTTTAAAACATCCTACAATGACAGGATAACTACTGCTTGTCTTTGGGATTATCATGAGTATGGTAGTAGGCCTATCTACCTTGGTAGCCTTTACTATCCTCCGTCATTTGAAAGACTTACATAAAAAAAGAAACCAGTGAGCTAAAGTTAACCCTTAGCTTACTGATTTCAATCTTTTATTGTACAAGCACTAACTAAGCGCCTTTCTTTTATCCTAAAGAGATATCTAGGAATGTCATAAACATAAAGCCTACCATTGCACCAACAGTAGCTAAATGCCCATATAAATGGCTATCTTCCTGAGACTCTGGCACTAGTTCTGATACAACTACAAAAACCATGGCACCTGCTGCAAATGATAAGGTATAAGGAAGCAAGGTCTTAATCTGTGAAGATAGTAGAGCCCCAGCTACTGCTGCTATTGGTTCCACAACCCCTGATGCTTGGCCGTAGAAGAAAGCTTTTTTTCTTGAATGACCGTCTCTTCTAAGGGGTATAGAAACTGCAGCCCCTTCAGGGAAGTTTTGTAAGGCAATACCTACTACTAGAATTATTGCAGCACTTGCCTCTGCAAAAGAATTTGCACGACCAATGGCACCAAAGGCAACACCATAAGCTAAGCCCTCAGGTATGTTGTGCATCGTAATCGCCACTACTAGCAAAATACTTCTTCTAATGGTATCTACATTACCAACTGCACCCTCTTTTGGCTCATCTTCTAAGTTATGAACGTGAGGTAATAACTTGTCGGCTGCTAAAATGAATAAACCTCCTAGAGCAAACCCCACAATTACTGGAATCCAGGCCTTATCTCCTAACCCTCTTTCAACTGACAACTCAAGAGAAGGTAAAAGTAATGACCAAAAGGCTGCAGCCAACATAATTCCTGATGCAAAACCTAACATTGCATTAAGTACCTTAGGTTTTATATCTTTAAACAAGAATACCAGAGCTGCACCTGCTGCTGTTACTCCCCAGGTAATTAAGCCTCCGATAAAGGACATTAATACTGGACTCATACCAATATTCCCCCTTCAATTATTTTTCTTTACTTGGCATTAATGAGCTGGTCTAATTGAATCTTAAGTCCCTCAACATCTGAAACTTTGAAGGTCCTCCTAAACTGATTCTTTGACTCATCTACATTAGTAGAACTACTTGTTTTTGATTCAATACTAATATTGATATCATTTCCTATATAGATAGTATATATGCTAAGTCCCGATGGTACAATACTTAGTTTATAAACCCACTCTTCTTCTGGACTTACGTTTACCTCATCAAGCAGATATAAATTAAGTAGGTCAAACACTTCCTCTTTCTTTAGACTTAGGTCTTTATTGATAACCGAATTATCCATATAATAATATACTTCTAGGCTTTCAACATCAGAATATTCTAAATTAGTTAGGTAAGAGAAGGTTAGGCCACTTTCTTCCATAGCCTCTTCCATAGTTGCTCCCTCACTACTAGTAGTAGAATCCATAGGTAGCTTTCCATCTAAGCCGCCTCCTCCAGTAGCATCAGTTACTAGAGGGCTATTTCCATCAGTACTTGCCATATCATCTACTACTTGGTAGTCACCATTATCTTCTTGGGCCACATCATATGATGCTAGGCTTTCTCCTATTTCAGGGGCTATTCTATCATCCTTTTTAGCCATATTCATATTATTATCTAGTAGGTTCTTTCCTGCTACTGTTCCTATCAAAAATACTAACAATACTGCCGCAGCAACATTTGTAAAGTTCAGCTTACTTTTCCACTTATGATTATTAGAAGTTATAGAAGGATTTGAATCTGCTTGTGGCTTTATCAAATTCATTGTCTTCTTAACTAAATCTTCTGAAACACTTATATCATCTTGTTCCATTGAGGAATTAAGACTGGACTTTATCATACTAAAATCAAAACTTTTTTCCTTAGTGTCTGTTTTATTCTCCATCTTATATCCTCCCTTCTAACTTCTCCTTTAGTTTGATTTTGGCTCTTGATAAACGGCTCTTTACCGTACCTTCTTTTACATTCAATGCCTGGGCAATCTCCTTTATGGACATATCAAGGAAGTAAAAACATAGGATTACATCCTTATATTTACCTGGTAGTTCCATAACTGTTGCCCTTATAATTTTATTTGTTTCTTCTCTTTCTATATTGCTAATAAGGTCTTTAGCCTTTAGTGTTCTTTCATGGTGGTCGCTAATAGGAAAAACCCTTCTAGTCCAAGCACTTTTTAAGTAGTCTTTGCTAGTATTGATGGTTATTCTAATTAGCCATGTTTTAATACTACTAGCACCTCTAAATGTGTCTAAGTTCTTGCTTACCTTTAGGAAAACATCTTGAAATACATCTTGGGCTACATCCTTATCTTTAACATACATGTAGGCCACTCTTAGGACATCATTGCCATAATCCTGAATTAAGGACTCAATCTCAAATTCTTCCTTATCTTTGCCTAGGCTAGTATCTTCATCACCATATAATATTTCTTCCTTGATTCTAGACTGATTATCCTCCTGCATATACTCTCTCCCTAATATATTAGACGACCCATATTAAAAAAAGGTTAAGAATTTTGAAAAAATTATCATAAAATTTATATTAGGCCAAAATCCTTAAGACCATAATATATTCCGTCATCATATATTGATTTAGTTTTATATCTTGCCCTTTTAAGTACATCGGGATAGGCATTACCCATTGCTATACCATATTCAACATAGTCTAACATTTCCATATCATTATTGCTATCTCCAAAGGCATAGGTTTCCTTCTTATCTATACCTAAGTAGTCAAGCATTTTTTCTATTCCAACCGCCTTATTAGTTCCCTTTGGAACCATTTCAGCTACAGGTATACTAGAATGAACAATTACGTCATACTTTTGTCTAATTCCATCAAGTATGACACTCTTTTTATTCATAGCAGCCGAAATCTTGTTATAGACAACTTCGTCCTCATCAAAAGACTTAAACTTTTCTATACCTACGGTTTCAACAATTCCCCTTATATGGGGATCAATATTTAAATCCTTTGTTGCATCATAATAGACATATTCAGGGCCTTCTAGCACAAAGTCAATATTACCTTCATTTAATAAACTTATTATTTCTTTAGCCGTTTCCTTATTATCAACTATTTGAAAAATCTCTTTATTATCAAAGGATACATCTGCTCCTCCTGCCGCTATTATCCCCTTAAATCCTATATCTATTAAATTCTGTGGGATAATAGCACGAGACCTACCAGTAGATAAAACAGGAATATGGTCATTCTCAAGTAACTTCTCTATAGCATCTATAGTAGACCTTGGTACGCCAATATCGTGAGCATATAAAGTTCCATCAATATCAAAAAAAACTATCTTTCTACCCATTCATACTCCCACTTTCTAATCTATTAATTTAATTTTACACTTAGGCTTTTAATCTATCAATAGGCCTGCTTAAATTTGAATTTTTTGTCACATTTTGTTGTTAAATAGTTTCCTTCTTTCGGTTACTCATCTCATACAAACTATGGTAGATACCTCTTTTTTCCATCAGTTCGTCATGGCTTCCCTTTTCTTCAATTCCGTCTTCTGTTAATACAATTATATTCTCTGCATTACGTATAGTTGATAGACGGTGGGCAATAACAAATGTAGTCCTGTTCTTAGCAAGTTTTTCTAGAGACTCTTGAACTATCTTCTCGCTTTCATTATCTAGGGCTGATGTAGCCTCGTCAAAGATTAGGATTGGAGGATTCTTTAGGAAAACCCTAGCAATACTAAGTCTTTGCTTTTGTCCACCTGATAGCTTAACCCCTCTTTGACCTATGTCTGTATTGTATCCATCAGGAAGTTCCATGATAAAGTCATGGGCATTGGCATTCTTAGCTGCTTCAATTATTTCTTCATCAGTTGCATCTAACTTACCATACCTAATATTATCAGCAACTGTACCACTAAATAGATAAACATCTTGTTGAACTATACCTATATTATCTCTTAGGGATTTTAACTTTATATCTCTAATATCAGTTCCGTCAAGGCTGATACTTCCGCTACTAACTTCATAGAACCTTGGTATTAGGTTACAAAGAGTTGTTTTACCAACTCCAGATGTTCCAACTAGGGCCAAGTATTCACCTGGTCTTACACTTAAGTTCAGGTTCTTAAACACATAGTCATCTGTCCCCTTATATTTAAAGGAAACATTCTTAAATTCAAAGCTTCCATTAACATCCTTTAATTCTATTGCATCCTTCTTATCAACAATATCAGGCTCTTCGTTTAGGACTTCTAAGAAGCGGTCAAAACCAGTTATACCGTTTTGGAATTGTTCTGTAAAGTTAATTAACTTTCTCACAGGATCAATTATATTACCAATGTAGAGAAGGAATGTTATAAGGTCTGTTAAGACAATTATGTCCTTGGCTATAAAAAGGGCCCCACCAGCAACAACAGCAACATTCATTAGGTTAATAAAAAGGTTAAGACCTGAATGGAACCTTGCCATACACCAGTATGAGTTTCTCTTACTTTCAACAAAGTTATCGTTACCTTCACTAAACCTTTGAATCTCACGTTCTTCGTTAGCAAAGGATTTAACTACACGGATTCCAGATAAACTATCTTCTACTCCTGCGTTAATCTCCGCTATACGCTCCCTATTCTTACGGAAGGCATCCCTCATCTTCTTCCTAAGATTGTTTGCAAAGATAAACATCACAGGAATAAATATAAAGATAATAAGGGTTAGGGGCACATTAACCTGTAGTAGAATTATAAAGGCACCAACAAACTTTATAATCGAAATAACAATATCCTCTGGACCATGGTGGGATAGTTCTGTTATATCAAATAGGTCATTAGTTATTCTTGTTAAAAGTTGGCCTGTTTTTTGGTTATCATAATAATTGAAGGAAAGCTTTTGATAGTGCTCAAAAATATCATTACGCATATCCCTCTCAATTAAGGTTCCCATTACATGGCCCTTATAGGTAACATAAAAGTTACTAGCATATTCTAGGGCTGCAAGGGCTAACATCAGGCCAATTAGTCCGATAATCTTTCTTATGGCCTCTGACATTTCATAATTAACTAGTACGTCATTGGTTATATATCTTACTATAAGCGGATATACAAGGGTTATCCCTGCTGCTATTAAAGCAAAGAACATATCTGCAAAGAATATCTTCTTATGGGGTTTATAGTAAGATATAAACTTCTTAAGTCTATTCATAAAAATCATTCTCCTAATCTAAGTAATATTACATTTATTGTCATTCTCGAAGATATATAGGTTATTATCTGCTTTAAAAATTCTTGTTCAAAAAAGGTTGCTGTTTATTATTAAACAACAACCCTAACTCTATCTTGATAACTTCTTAGACATTTCGTATAGGAACTGGTCAATATCCTTTTCCATACTTAATGCCTCTTCGATATCATAATGAGTATATTCACCTTTTGTTAAAGCTACAACTCTATTAGTTTCTCCGTTTGTAAGTAACTCTGCTGCAAGGGCTCCCATAGCAGAACCACGAACTCTATCTGTACAGGTTGGGCTACCACCTCTTTGAATATGGCCTATTATAGTAGCACGAGTCTCAATACCAGTAGCTGCTTCGATTCTTTCTGCCATTTCATATGAATGGCCAATTCCTTCAGCATTGATAACTATGTGGTGCTTCTTACCAATCTTTCTCTTTTTAATGATTTCTTCAACTATTTGCTCTTCATCTATGTCGTATTTTCTTTCTGCCATTAAAATATCTTCAGCACCTGTTGCAATACCAGACCAAAGGGCAATAAAACCTGCATTCCTACCCATAACTTCAATTATACTAACCCTTTCATGGGAAGTGGAAGTATCCCTAACCTTATCGATAGCTTCCATAGCAGTATTTACTGCTGTGTCAAAACCGATAGTATAGTCAGTACAGTCAATATCAAGGTCAATTGTTCCTGGTACACAGATAGTATTAATACCCCTTCTTGCAAGTTGTTGGCCACCGCGGAAAGAACCGTCACCACCAATTACAACTAGACCATCAATACCATGTTTTCTACAAATCTCTGCTCCCTTGTCTTGACCTTCTTTAGTCTTGAACTCTTCACTTCTTGCAGTATATAGGATTGTACCACCTCTTTGGATTATATCTGATACACTATAGTCGTACATATCCACTATATCTTCATCAAGTAAACCATCAAAACCTCTTTTAATACCTTTTACCTTTTTTCCATTAGCAATAGCAGTTCTAACAACCGCACGTATTGCTGCATTCATTCCTGGAGCATCCCCACCGCTTGTTAGTATTCCTATTGTTTGAATCTTCTTTGCCATTATATATTCCTCCACTTTGTATACTTCTATATTTTTTTATCTGTGATTTGAATATTGCCTTCCCCATATTTTTCTTTTAAGATACTTATTACTTCTGTACTAGCATCTATATTTCTTGTTGGCGGGCAAGGTTTTATTACCTTTTCTTCTTCAAGGTATATAGTTATATGGTCATTACCCTCATAATCATTAATTAATTTATAAAAGTTACTTTCTTCACTTAAATACTGTTCCTTATTCTTAAACCTAATCCAAACTTCTTTTGGTATGTTGTTAAATAATATTAGGTCTTGGCAAATAAGCTTGGCTGGTTTTTCTTCTTCAACAGTTACCCTACCTCGTACAAAAACCTTTGCCTCCTCATTAATAAGGTGGCGGTAGGCCTCATACTGCCTTGGGAAAATAATAACTTCAACCACACCAACTGTATCCTCTATGGTTATAAAGGCCATTACCGAGTTGGTCCTTGTAGTCTTTCTAGTAACCGAGGTTATTATTCCACCTATTGTTTCAAAGGCTCCATCCTTAACCTTTGGCTGGTTTGTAACATCATCTAATAGAAAGTCGCTTGACTTAACTGTAATATTCTTATCTATTAATGAACTATAGCTCTCAAGCGGATGTCCACTAACATATATGCCAAGGACCTCCTTTTCAAAGGCTAGGATCTCTTCTTTTGAATATTCACCAACATCTGGATAGGTATCTTGAAACATGGTCTTTTGGTCATCTTCCATGAAATCAAAGAAGGACAACTGGCCAGATAAATGATTCTTCTTCTGGTCTGCTACTTCATCAAGAATCTGAACATAAACCATCATTAGTTGCTTTCTTGTACCAGGAAGGCTATCTAAGGCTCCTGCCTTAATGAAACTTTCAATTGTTCTTTTGTTTACTTCTTTTCCAGATAGTCTTGTAATAAAGTCTCTAAGGCTTGTAAATGGACCATTGTGCTCTCGCTCTAAGACTATATTATCAATTACTGACTTTCCTAGTCCCTTAATAGCTGAGAGACCATAACGAATCTTCCCATTAGACACTGAGAAGCCACTTTCTCCTTCATTAATATCTGGAGGCACTATCTTAATACCCAGTTGTCTACAATGTTCAATATACTGGGCAACCTTACTAGAGTTGTCTATTACTGAGTTCATAAGGGCTGCCATAAACTCAACTGGGAAGTAGCACTTTAGGTAGGCTGTTTGGTAGGAAAGAACAGCATAAGCAGCCGCATGAGACTTGTTAAATGCATACTTAGCAAAGTCTGTCATCTCATCAAATATTTCATTGGCTACCTTTTCTGAAATCCCCTTAGATATACAACCTGGAATATTCTCTTCCTTATTGCCATACACAAAGTTCTTTCGCTCTTTTTCCATTACATCAAGCTTTTTCTTTGACATGGCCCTTCTAACTATGTCCGCACGGCCAAGACTATAGCCTGCTAGGTCCCTAAATATTTGGATAACCTGTTCTTGGTAAACAATACAACCATAGGTTGTAGAAAGGATATGCTCAAGTTCCTTACATTCATATGTAACAGCCTTTGGATTGCTTTTACCCATGATATATTTAGGTATAAAGTCCATTGGGCCTGGACGATATAGGGCAATTCCTGCAATAATATCTTCCAAACAACCTGGCCTTAGGGTTTTCATGAAACTTGTCATACCACTACTTTCTAATTGGAAAACCCCCATAGTTTTCCCATTAGAAATCATATCATATACTTTATCGTCATCAAAGCCAATTTGGTCAATATTAATTTGATTGTTTTTGTCTAAATTCCTATTAGCTAGGTTTAAGGCATTTTGGATAACAGTTAAGGTCCTTAGACCTAAAAAGTCCATCTTAAGAAGACCAAGCTCTTCTAGTGTAGTCATAGGAAACTGGGTTGTTACTGCCCCATCAGAAGACCTGGCTAGGGGAACATATTCAACTATAGGTTCCTTACTAATTACTACCCCAGCTGCATGGGTAGAAGAATGTCTAGGAAGTCCTTCAAGACGTAAAGACATATCAATTAAGAACTTAATCTCTTCATCACTATTGTAAGTATCCCTAAGTTCTGGGTTAATCTCTAAGGCCTTCTTAATTGTAATTCCAATCTCTTGTGGAATCATCTTGGCCACTTGGTCTACTATAGAATAGCTAAGGTCAAGGGCCCTTCCTACATCCCTAATAACAGCTCTTGCTGCCATTGTACCAAAGGTAATAATTTGGGCTACCTTTTCTTTGCCATACTTTCTAACAACGTAGTCAATAACTTCTTGTCTTCTTTCATAGCAAAAATCTATATCAATATCAGGCATGGTTACACGTTCAGGATTAAGGAAACGTTCAAAAAGTAGGTTATACTTTAAGGGGTCAATATTAGTAATTCCAAGAGAGTAGGCTACTAATGAACCTGCAGCACTTCCCCTTCCTGGTCCAACCATAATATCATTATCTTTAGCGTATTTTATAAAGTCCCAAACAATAAGAAAGTAGTCTACAAATCCCATATCTGAGATGGTTTTAATTTCATAGTCTAATCTTTCCTGGATATCAACTGTAATTTCCTTATATTTTGTCCTTAAGCCTTCATTACACAGGTGCCTTAAATAGTCTAGGGCTGTGTAATTATTTGGTACATCAAACTTTGGTAGCTTGTATTCACCAAATGTAATATCTACATTACACCTATCTGCTATTTTCTGAGTGTTAGAAAGAGCCTCCTTGGCATAGGGAAATAGCTCATACATCTGCTCTGGTGACTTTAAGAAGTACTGTCCACCTTCATAGCGCATCCTATCTTCATCTGACACCTTCTTCTGGGTCTGTATACATAACAAGATGTCATGGGCTTCAGCATCTTCCTCATAGGTATAATGGACGTCATTAGTTACAACAAGGGGAAGTCCTGTCTCTTGGCTAAGCTTTAGTAGCCTTTGGTTAACATCCCTTTGTTCTGGTATATAGTGGTCTTGGAGTTCTAAGAAGAAGTTGCCTTCTCCAAAAATCTCATTAAGCCTAAGGGCAGCCTTCTTCCCTTCATCATATAGGCCCCTCCTTAAATTAGAAGCAACCTCTCCACCAAGACATGCACTTAGGGCTATGATTCCCTCACTATACTCCTCTAAAACCTCATAGTCTACCCTAGGCTTATAGTAGAAACCTTCAACATATCCTAGAGAAACTATCTTCATCAGGTTCTGGTAACCTGTATTGTTTTCTGCAAGTAGGACTAGGTGGTAGTACCTATCCTCTGATGCCCCAGGTTCTCTATCATACCTAGACTTTGGAGCAACATAGACCTCGCATCCTAAGACTGGACGAACACCATGTTTCTTACAGGCACGATAAAAATCAATTACACCAAACATCTCTCCGTGGTCTGTAATCGCAATACTATCCATCCCAAGTTCCTTGGCCCTTGCTACCATTTCATCTATTTTGCCTGAACCATCTAATAAGCTATATTCTGTATGTAAATGTAAATGAGTAAATTTCATAATCCTCATTCCTTCTAAATCGAGTCTATTAAAAGTTGTTAATAGATTAACATAAAGTATAAATATTTTCATTATTAGAATAAATATTAATAATTTTACATACTAATCTATACATCTATACATTATAACATAATTCTTACAATAAGTATAAGATTATTAATGGTATTTTGTCATTTTATAAATGGAATAAATTTAAAGTAAAAAAAGCCCCC
>JAAYRG010000001.1 GCA_012518885.1 Clostridiales bacterium
ACTTTTAGCTTTTGCTCTTCGTTAACAAAAATTAGTTTCCTTGTCTTTGGGTCTTTCATATCTTCAAAGACTATACCTATTTCTTCAAATAAGGCTAGAGTTTGCTTAGCTAATCTTCCTTTAGGAAGGGCAATAGTTAAATATCTCATTATTCATCATCTCCTAACATCAAGTCCTTAATATTTACTTGGATGTTAGTACCTTTATCTATATCATAAATCTGTACTATATCAGGAGTTCCAAAGTAAAGGATGCCTCCTATACCCATCCTTTTGCCGTATTCTAAATAATCATTAAGGTTGTATCTATCTTCTTTTTTAAGTAATTCGATATTAACATTAGTTTCCCTAAAGTATTTGGCTAGATGAATTCCTTCCCTTAGAAGGTTTCCTTCATATAGCAACAAGGTGTTTTTGTTTAAGGATGACTCAAGCTTTTGCCTTGAAAGTGCTAGCATAAGTTCATCAACCATTATAGCTGTTCCTATAGCCGGTGCATCCTTACCAAACTGTCCAACTAGGTTATCGTACCTACCACCATTGGCAATGGTTTCTCCAGTTCCATAGGTATAAGCCTTGAATATTATACCCGTATAATAGTTGTACTTACTAAGCATTCCAAGGTCAAAGGTAATATATCTTTCTAGACCATATATTTTAAGGATTTCATAGAGTTGTTCTAGATGACTGATTGCACTTAGGGACCTTGTATTACTAGTTATTCCTTTGGCCCTAGTCAGAACATCAAGGGTTCCAAACAATTCTGAAATATTAGTAAATACCTCTTTAAGGTCAGAGCTTATATTTTTCTTTGAGATTAAACTCTCAACTCCAAAAATACTCTTTTCCTCAATTAAGTCTCTTAGCTCACTTTCTTCTTCCTCACTAAAACCTGCCTCTTCTACTAACCCCTTAAAGAAGTCAACATGACCAATTTCCACTTGAAACTCCCTTATACCCGAAGCAAGAAGGGCCTCTATTGTAGTTGCAAGGATTTCCCCTTCTCCTTCTATGGACTTATCGTTTATTAATTCTGCCCCAATCTGGGTGGTTTCTTTTAGCTTACCTTGATAGCTAGTAGAGTTGATAAAAGTGCTCCCTTGGTAGCATAAACGAATAGGCATTACCTCGTCTTTAAAATACTTAGCCACACACCTAGCTATAGATGGAGTAATATCTGGCCTTAATACTAGGGTTTCACCCTCCCTATCCACAAACTTATACATATCTCTTGATGATACACTTCCACGTTCTTTACTAAAAATGTATTCATATTCAAAAGTTGGTGTTTGGATGTCACTAAAGCCATGACATTTTATAACCTTATGGAGGTTACTTTGTAACTTCATCTTTCTTTCGCATTCGGAATTATATATGTCTCTAACACCTTCAGGTGTATGTAGTAACTTGCTTGACATGTTATTCTCCTTTACTAACTTAGCATCACTAGCTAATAATCAAATAACTGAAAAAATCTATATGTAAATTCGCTTTAGTTTGCTAATGTGATAATTTGGTAATATGGTACCACTAAACTGATTATTTATCAAGCTATTTTTTACTTGTTATATTTTGCTTCTACGAGTTATGTCTAGATTAAGGGCTTCTAAATAGTGAATATATATAGAGTTCTTGCAAGTTATTTCATAGTCTAGGTCAAGTTCTTCGATACGAAAGCTTTTTCTTCCTCCATTTATACATCTTTGCCAAAATTTTAGTAATTCCTCAAGCCTTAAATAGTAATAGAAGTCTCTGTGAGAATAGTAAATTAATACAAATGATACTCCGCCTTGTTCTTCAAATTCCCTCATGAACTCTACTTGGTGTTCATGGATATTTTGCAAGGCAAAAGTATCAGTTGCACATTCTTTAGCATCAAAACATACAGGAATTCCTTGGACTGCTCCTATATAGTCAACAGTACTTTTCTTTTCAAAATAGGCAAGAGTTATATGCCTTTTTTCTTTATCTATCCTTATAGGGGTAATAGGAGTTGGAACCTTTTGAATTAAGGCTAATTTTTGCTCCCTATACTTATCATTAGTTATATTAACTAGTTCTTCTAAGGAAGAACCCCTTAACCCCCTTGAGTTCCAATATGCCATAATTTTTCATTCCTTTAATTATTTTATTATCGCAAAATTATTTATTATATACCATTAAACAGGTCACTTTGTATTTGGGCAAAGTCTTCTGGTACTCTAGCTTCAAACATTTTACCTGATAGGTAGCTTAGGTCACCCTCAATTTCAGGTAATATTAGTTGATATGAATGTAATAATTGGTGCTTTATCTTGTACTTATCTTTGAAAATATTATTACTATTCCTATTGCCATATTTGTAATCGCCTATTATTGGAAAACCAATGCTTGCTAGATGGGCACGAATCTGATGGGTCCTACCTGTAATTAGTTTGACCCTTACTAGGCTGTAACCATCTCCCTGCATAAGGGGCTCATACTCTGTGCTAAATTCATCACTAGCATCAACCTTTTCCTTAGTAACAAATACCTTATTACTTGCCTCATCTTTAAGTAGGTAGCCTGATGCCTTTAGTTTATCTTTAAAGTTACCACATACTATACATAGATAATACTTGTCTATACTCCTATTCCTAAACAGTTGTGAAATAACCTGTAAACTAGCTAGGGTTTTACCTGCAATAACTAG
Source organism: Clostridiales bacterium (assembly GCA_012518885.1). Taxonomy (GTDB): domain Bacteria; phylum Bacillota; class Clostridia; order Lachnospirales; family Lachnospiraceae; genus JAAYRG01. The sequence goes on from JAAYRG010000001.1 coordinate 2,671, forward strand.
TCCTGAGGTATTACGGTCTAGCCTATTGCAAATAGATGGTTTAAAGGTTTGTAAGTCTTTGTTAGTTAATTTTTTACTAGCTACTAGATAAGAGATTATCTGTTCATTTAAAGATATATCACTATCCTTAGCCTTCTGCGACAAAAGACCAACTGGCTTGTTTACTACTAGAACATTCTCATCTTCATATAATATCTCAAAGTCTTGGTCCACAAGAGAAACCTGTATCTGACCAGTGAATTTATCTATGGTTTCATCAGAAAGGAATAATTTTATTTCATCACCAATATTAACTATCTCAGACCCTTTCGCTTTTTGACCATTTAAGGTAATGTTTTTCTTCCTAAGCATCTTATAGATAAAGCTCTTAGGTGCTTTATTTAAGTGCTTAAGTAAAAATTTATCCAATCTTTGACCTGCTTCGTTATTATTAACTCTAAATTGTTGCATCTTGCCTCCGTCTAAGCTTTTAACATTCTAAGTTCATCATCGGTTAACTCCCTATAACTAGAAAGTTCTAGGCTTGCATCTAATTCTAAGCTTGCCATACTTATTCTTTTAAGATAGGTAACCTTCATTCCCACTGCTTCAAACATCCTCTTAACCTGGTGAAACTTCCCTTCATATATAGTTATTTCAACTTTAGAAGCCTCACCTGATTCAAGAATCTTTAACTTGGAAGGAAGGGTTGTAAAATCTTCGTCAATTTTTATACCCTTTTCAAATTCCATAACCTCCCTGCTTGTTACCCTACCATCTATCACAGCATAATAAGTTTTTGGTATCTGTTTCTTTGGAGATAAGAGGTCGTGGGCTAGCTTGCCATCATTGGTAATAAGAAGTAGGCCTTCAGTATCCTTATCTAGTCTTCCTACCGGAAAGATATTCCTGTGATACTTTTTATCAATTAAGTCAATTACTGTTTTGTGGAGGTTATCTTGTGTTGCTGATACTACCCCTGCTGGCTTATTAAGCATTAGATAAATGTATTTATTATATTCTAGTTGCTTATTATCAAAGTAAACTACTTCCCTTTTAGTATCTACCTTATATCCAACATCCTTAATTACTTGATTACCTACCCTTACTTGGCCTTTTTTTATATATTTTTTTACCTCGCTTCTACTACCTACACTCAAGTCTGCAAGGTATTTATCTAAACGAACAATATCACTCATAATATCCCTCTCAAAAATAGAACAGTCATATTCGGCTGTCTTCATTATTAGAGCCATCGCCAAGCTGGCAAATATTTATTCTTTATGGTTTGCTTATTAAGCTTGCCCCATCCAAGAGGGAAGCCATCTACACAAATTAGCACTAAACCGTTTTTATGGTTTCCTTCAACTGTTATGGTTTCACCCTTCAAATATTTGATAACATTAGGGTCATCACTAGTTAAATTAATTATATTAGGATATTCTTCTAACTTAAGGGCATTGGCAAGGGCTTGTGAAGGTTCAAACCTTTTCTTTTTCATTTCTCCTAGGTACAAGCCTTTTCGCATTATCCTAAGCCCCTTTGTATCTGGCATGTCTTTAACCACAAGATAAACTGAACTTTCATATAGTTCAATATCATAGTTTGCTTTGTCCATGCCTAATTGGTCTATAAAGTCTATTGCCTCTTGGTTAAGCTTGTCATAGTTCTTGCCTTTACTCTTACTTTCCTTAATTGCTATCTCCTGGTTACTTGTTGAACATTTCCTTAGCAGGGCAACAAAATGGCCCTCACCATCTATCTTATGAGGCCACAATCTTACAGTCTTATTAAGTTCTTCTGGTCCATCTACCCAGTCTGGCCTTCCTCTCTCAAAACCTTCATAAGACACCTTGCTAGCTTCATTATCAAGAGGGTCTATTAGTTCAAATTCTGGGAAAGCCTCTAGCAAGTACTTAATTGTACCTTCATTCTCTTCAGGTGAGAAGGTGCAGGTAGAATATAGTAACAAGCCGCCTGGTTTTAGCATTTTTGCTGCTGATATTATAATATCCTTTTGCATCTTGTTATAATGGTCTACTCCAAGCTTTTTCCAGTTACTTGTTAGGTTTGGCATCTTACGAAACATTCCCTCACCAGAACATGGGGCATCAACTAATATTTTATCAAAATACTCATAGAAATGGCTTTCAAGTTTTTGGTGGGTTTCACTTAAGATTAGTGCATTCTTTATTCCAAACAGTTCTATATTCTTAAGTAGTGCCTTAGCCCTAGAACTACTTATATCGTTAGCCACTAATACTCCCTTGCCCAAAAGCTTGGCTCCAAGTTCAGTTGACTTTCCACCAGGGGCAGCACACAAGTCTAGAACCTTATCTCCTGGTTTAACATCTAAGAGACTTGCAGGAGTCATGGCACTTGGTTCTTGTATATAATATAAACCTGCATAGTAGTATGGGTGTTTAGCAGGTTGTTCCTTATTATCATAAAAAAAACCATTAGAAGTCCATGGTACAGGACTAATTTCAAATGGTGATATCTCTTGAAACTTTTCAGGTGTTGTTTTTAGGGTATTTACCCTCAATCCGCTTTTAGGTGACTTATTATAACTTTCACAAAAGTCAGAATAATTATCACCTAGAAGGGTTTTCATTCTTTCTTCAAAAAGCTTTGGTAATATCATGTCTTGCTCCTTACTATTTATCGCCTAAAGCCAAAATTATTAATGCTTGATAAGCTTTGCAAATGATAGCTTTCAGCAATTTTATCTAATTTTTGATTGAACTTTGCTAGTTCCTCCATATTTTGATCCTTATATATGGAATCAAATTCTTTTTGGATTTCATTTAATTCTTCTTCATCAATAACTTTACTTAGACTGTGGATGTTAGTCAATATATCTGCAACCATACTAGCTTTCATTCTAAAGGAGTCCTGGGCCTCCTTAATTTCGTTTTTAATGGCTGACATTTCTTGGTCTAGAATAATCACAGCATCTGCTGCCCTTGATAACCTTCTTCTAATATCTAAAGGAACTGCACCCTTGTACTTATACTGCATGGAATGCTCAATTGTAGACCAAAAATTCATTGCAAGGGTTCTTATTTGAATCTCTACTTGAACCTGTTTGTGACCACTTAAGGTCTCAACAGTATAGTAGACAATTAAGTGATAAGACCTATAACCACTTTTTTTCATATGGTTAATATAGTCTTTCTCTTCTTTAATTATCATATCCTTACGTTGCCTAATAATATCAACCACTGCATAAATATCTTCAACGAATTGACATATAATACGAATACCAGCGATGTCATCTATCTCTTCTTCAATTCTATCAAGGGGTACATTCTTCTTTTGGGCCTTATCTATTATACTTGATATAGATTTTACCCTTCCTTGTACCTGTTCAATCGGTGAATATTCACCCTTGTTCTTAAACTCATCTATCAAATGATTAAACTTAACCATTATTTCATCAACGCATAGTTCGTATGGGCTTAAGATCTCCCTCCATAATTGTGTTTCCATAAATTCATCAACCCCTTCGTTTAAGTTTCAATGAACTTATAAACATGTAGTTATGATTACAATAGTTTCCTCATGTCTATTCATGTTCACTATCTACTAATTACTATACCACAAAATGCCTTAAAAACATATGTTTGATAAAGAATTTTATTAATTTTTCCTATGGGGAAAAGTCTTAGTCTTACAGCAGGATGGGGTTTATAATACTCATTTTAACCTAGCGCAAAGCACAAGCGGATAAAATAAGTATTATAAACCCCATCTAAAGAGTAGACCCTCCCCCATGGTCTTTCATCTTTGTTTATCTAATTTCAATATTTTGACCTGTCACCTGACTTAGGGCCTTATTTTGGAGATAATCTAAAATATAATAGGGATTTACAGCGATTTCACCTATTTTACTATCTATATATATACCAAGATGTAAATGGACATCAAACTCACCCTTTGTACCTTCTGGTCCATAACCACTATCACCCATATAGCCTAAAAAATCACCAGCACTTATTCTATCTCCTACCTTAATATCATCATTGTAAGAATCTAGGTGGGCATAGTAAAAATATGTACCACTTTCACTTCGAATGCCAATTCTATAACCACCCATTTCAAGCCATCCCTTTTTTTCAACTACTCCATCAGTCATACTAACTATTTTTAACCTGCCTCTAGCATTGTCCTTATCCAATATATCGGTACCTTCATGCCTCCTATCACCACCATATGACCTTGGGGCATACCATGTATCTGTAAAAGTTACATTAGCTTCTTCATCACTAGTTTGCAATACTGGGAAGGTTTCTATATCTTTAAAAGTTGATTGATAGTATTTCTTTAGCTCTCTAAAAGTTTCGTCGTATACAAGACTTCTTAAGATTAAATCTGAATTTCTCTTGTTTATTTTCTTAAAGTTTAATGTGTCATAGTTATATACCAAGGAATACAGGGTTAACATATCATAGCTATCATAGTAATTAGACTTATTATAGGGATTATCATCTTCACTTAAAACATCTTCTATAAGCTTACTAGAAATTTTCATTTCTCTAAACAACTCATAATCAAGACTTTCATTTCTTATCCTATGTATTATTTGATTTGCTACAATAATATTCATCATAGAAACAACAGCCCATGAGACTATAAGAACTAGCAAAAGATTATAAATTGTACTTTGTGCTATTTTTTCTAACTTGGCCTTAACATTAGTGCAAAAAGTGGAGTCTGATTTTTTAAAGCTCATTAATACCACCATGTCCTTTCATCTAGGATACACTATTATATGAAAGTAATGACGGTATTTATGCAAGATGTCTCATGGGAGAGGGGTAGGGTACTAATATTTTTTATTCGTCGCGGCTACGCCGAAATAAAAAATATTAGTACCCTACCCCTCTCCCA
>JAAYRG010000175.1 GCA_012518885.1 Clostridiales bacterium
CCCTTGACACGAGAGGGGGTGGGAAAAACCATCTCTACTGTTTTTCCTACTGTTAAGGCCATGGGTGAAGAAAAGGTAAGTAAAATATTTTATTTAACAGCCAAAACAATTACGAGGACAGTTGCTAGTGATACTGTAAACATTCTAAGGCAAGATAACCTATTGCTTAAGTCTCTAATTATTACTGCCAAGGATAAAATATGTGTGCTAGATAAGCCTGATTGTAATCCTGGATCTTGTGAAAGGGCAAAGGGCCATTTTGATAGGGTAAATGATTGTATATTTGACCTTATTAATAATGAAGATGACATAAGTAGAGAAGTTATACTAGCTTATAGTAATAAATATAAGGTGTGCCCATTTGAAATGTGCTTAGATGTGTCAATGTGGGTGGACTTTATTATCTGTGACTATAATTATGCCTTTGACCCTAATGTCTATCTTAGAAGATTTTTTGGTGATAGAAAGCAGGACTATGTCTTTCTGATTGATGAAGCCCATAACCTTGTTGACCGTGCTTGTAACATGTATAGTGCAAGCCTTTACAAGGAAGATTTTTTAAAAATTAGAAGACTAGTAGGTAAGAAATCACAAAAACTATATCGGGCCCTAACTAAATGTAATAAAGACTTGCTAGATTGGAAGAGGGACTGGGAGAGACTTACTGTAATTGATGATATTACAGACTTTGCAATCCATTTGACAAACCTAGCAGCTGCCTTTGTAGAGTTCTTTGAGGATTATTCTGAGATAGAGGCTAAGGATGAGATATTAGAACTTTACTTTGATGTGTTGCATTTTATTAATATTTATCAGTTACTTAATGATAAGTACTTGATTTATCTAGACTATTCTGTGGAAAGAGACCTAATGATTAAGCTCTTATGTGTAGACCCTTCGGATAATCTTAAGTCCTACTTAAATAATATAAAAAGTGCCATATTCTTCTCAGCTACCCTATTGCCTATAAGGTACTATGTAGACCAGCTAGGTGGTAGAGAGGATGACTATGCAATTTATGCCCCCTCACCCTTTCCGGAACAAAACAAGCTTGTCCTAATCGGAGATGAAGTTAGTACAAGGTACAGTAGAAGAAATAATTATGAATACATGAAAATCCTAGACTATATTAAGATATTTACAAGGGCAAGGGTTGGAAATTATATGGTGTTTTTCTCCTCATACAAGATGATGGAAGATATTAGTGAACTGGCTCTTAATCTAGAAGAAGAAAGTATGCCTAGTATAATTATGCAAAAAGGTAATATGGATGAAGGGGAAAGAGAAGAGTTTTTAAACGAATTTATTGAAAATCCTGAAAAAACTAAGATTGGCTTTTGTGTTCTAGGTGGGATATTTGGAGAGGGAATAGACTTAACTGGAGACCGCCTAATTGGTGCTGTAATTGTAGGACCTGGCCTTCCTATGAAAGATGATGAGAGGGAACTCCTTAGAAGATACTATGATAAAAAGGATGGACAAGGCTTTAAATATGCCTACCTTTACCAAGGGATGAATAAGGTCTTACAGGCAGGCGGTAGGGTAATCAGGACTATGGAAGATAAAGGGGCAATACTACTCCTAGATGATAGATTTCTTTATCAAGAATATCAAAACCTATTCCCAAGGGAATGGTTTCTTTACAAAGTAGTTAAAAGAGATGAGTTAAAGGAAACCATTGATGAGTTTTGGGATGGGGTTTAGAGACCCTCCTAAACCATAAGTTTATACTTTTTTGGTAGGCAGGTTATCTTATAAGAATCATAGTAGCCAGGAATCTCTCCATCTGTATGCATAACCCAAGGCTTGTCAAGTTTAACCTCTATAGATGAACACTTAAAAAGTTCAACACCCTTAAACCTTGTATGCTTGCCAACAAGAAGGTTAAGGAGCATAACAAAAAGCATAGGCCTTGATAAACTATGGGCTATACAAACAGACAGTAGGCCATCAGTTGGGTTTGCACCAGGGGAAAAATTAATTCCCCCTCCTTCGTATAAGTGAATCATACTAATAAGAAAGAACATCTTTTTAAAAGATTTAACTTCCTTACCATCTATAATGACTGTTCCATTATTAAAGGGGGTCTTAAAGAGTGCACCTACAGCCTTTAATATATAAGCAAACTTACCTAAGCCCAAAAAGTTAAGAACAGTCTTGGCCTTAGACTCATTAGCTTCTTTGCAGATAAATGCATCATAGCCAACACCAGAACTAACTGCGTATCTAAATCTATTATTATTGCTAGTTATTTCTGCAATATCTAGGCTTAGGTGTTTTTTGGAATTAAGTATTTTCTTTAAATTAACAAGTGGATCCTTAGAAATCTTAAGACTTCTAGCAAAATCATTACTAGACCCAGTTGGTATATAACCAATTAAGGTCTTGTCTAATTGGTCATCAGAAAGGCTATTAATAATATCATTAATAGTACCATCTCCACCTAATATTACTAACCTAACATCCTTATCATTTGTCTTATAGATTTGTTTGATTATTTTGGATGCTGATACATTTGGGTTAGTAAAATAATATGAGTAATCTATGTTATTGTTTATTAAGTAAGACTCAATTAATTGCCAAAGTTTTATTCCCTTTTTCCCTCTTGAACTTGGATTAACAATAAAGTGGTACATAACAAACCCCCCTTAACTTCTACCTTTAATGACTAAATCTTAAAGTATATCATGTGCAAAGTCAATTAAATAATTCGCTTAATTAGAGGGCTAATATTTAGTCCATAATATACTCTTAAGAAAAGGTTAAGAAATCAATTATTTATTGATTTGTGAATATATATAAAGTAATATAAAAATTAGAAAAACTCGTGAAGATATGATGGAAAATTGGAGGGATTAGATGAGAAACAAAATTTGGCCCTTGTTTTGGGGACTTTTCTTTATTGTTATCGGATTTGGATATGGGCTTGATGCCCTAGGTTTTTGGCACTTTACAATCTTTTTTAGAGGCTGGTGGACCTTTTTTATCATTGTGCCTAGTCTGATTAGTTTAATAAAAAAGGGTTATAATACTGGTGATTTTATTGCTCTTTTAATTGGGATTATTCTTTTCCTATCTGCTAGAGGTGTGTTTAATATTAGGGTCATTGGCGACTTGATTTTCCCTGGAATTCTAATAATTATTGGCCTTAGTATTCTCTTTAATGATGTTATAAAAAAAAAGATAAATAAACATATAAGTTACAAGGGAGGCGTTGACGAAGAGTATTCAATATTTGCTTCTAATAGGCAAAATATTCAAGGAGTCTACTTAGGTTCTACAATTAATGCCATCTTTGGAGCATATACATTGGACCTTCGTAATGCTGTAATTGAGCAGGATATTATGATTAAAGCAACAGCTGTTTTTGGAGGAATTGTAATCTATGTTCCTGAGGGTGTTATAGTTCAAACCTCTACAGTGCCAATCTTTGGAGGGGCTACCAACAAGGCAAAGGCTACAAATGTAGTTAATGCTCCAACTATTCTGATTAATAGTCTTTGTATGTTTGGAGGTGTAGAGATTAGATGAACCAGTACCAAAAGGTTATAAAATACGTTGCTATGGCTTTTGCAGTGTTTCTTACAGTCTTTATTATAGGATCTATTGTTTCTTTTTCAGGAATAATGTTTAGAATATTTAACTTTGGTAGTGATATAATTGATAATAGGAATAATAATGGTGATGTGATGAGTGAAGATGCTATAACAAGAACATTTGATGATGTGGATAAGATTAGTATTAATCATGGTGCAGGCTCTTTAACAATCAAATCTTCTGATTCAGATAAAATAACAGTAGATGTTGCTGGTGAGGATAGTGATAGTTATAAGGTTAGGACATCAGGTAGAACGCTTAATATAGAGCAAAAGGGCCATGTTTTTAACATATTTAACTTTGGTTGGAATAGGAATATGGGTACAAAGATTATTGTAAGTATTCCAAAGGGTATGAAGTTAGAGGACTTAGATGTAGATGCTGGAGCTGGTAAAATAACCATTGAAGATATTATTGTAAATGATTTTTCCCTTGATGCAGGTGCAGGTTCAGTAACTATTAGTAGGGTAGAGGCTTACGAGGCTGATATTAATGGTGGTGCTGGTGAAGTAATCTTTTCCGATGTAGTTTTTTATGATTCAGATATTAGCTGTGGTGTAGGACGGGTTAAGTTTGAGGGTAAGCTCTTAAACAAAAACGATATTAGTGCAGGAGTTGGTGAACTAGACCTTATAATTCATGGGAAACGTGACGATTATAATATGAAAATTGAAAAAGGTTTAGGAGAAATAAGAATTGATGGACAAAAATATAGTGAAGTTAATATAAGGCAAAACGATGCAAAGCACTCCTTGGATATTGAAGGTGGACTAGGGAGTATTAATGTTGAATTTGTGGATTAAGCCATAGATTTTTATATTTATTGTTGATAAAAACTCTTGCTTGTAATAAAGGAATTATCAAGAATCTTTACTAAAATAATATAAGATTCTTTGTTAAGACCTTATAACAGGCGGGAGTTTTTGTTATTTAATAATTAAGGTATTAAGTTTACCCTTAATACACGATAGCTTTTTTGTGTGACATCATTGTATTAATATGTTATAATTGCTAAAAATGGTTATTATAACAATAAGGTAAAAAGAATATGAATATATTAATAGATAGACCATGGACGTAAAATATAAAATAATACAAG
>JAAYRG010000176.1 GCA_012518885.1 Clostridiales bacterium
TAATAACTTAGGGTAGATAAAGCAACAGAGGTATAATTATAAGCTTCAAATAAAAATACCCAATTAAAACCCATAGCAATTCCAGATAGAATTAGTTTATTTAGACCTTTCTTTATCTTATAAATATCTGATAATTTTTTACTAATAATCAGAAGAATTAATAATGAATTAAGCGCAAAAACTCCTCTCCACAAAGCAATCTCTGCTGAAGAAAGATTTATATTTTTAACAAAGACTCCGATTGTAGAGAATGCCATCATCGCTATTACAATGTGTAATTTAGATCTTATCTCTCTTGTTTTATCTCTCTTGTAATTCATATTATCATCCATATGCCTTTAATTTTTTTATTTAGATTTAATCTTATCAGATTTGTAACCCAATTTCTATGTGATTTAATTACGGAATATAATAATTAATCTTGATAATATAAATTTAAAAAGGTAAAGGAAGGAATCAAATGGCAAGAAAAATAGCAAGGGTAGACAAGAGTCTGTGTGCTGCATGTGGAGCATGCCAAAAGGTATGCCCTAGAGGGGCAATTTATATCTTTAAGGGCATTTATGCAGCAGTGGATAGTAATAAGTGTATCGGTTGTAGTCTGTGTGCAAAAGAATGTCCTGCATCAATAATATCAATGGAAAAATTGGAGGTAGAGGCATGAAAAAAGCAGCAAAGAAGAATTGGTATGATTATCTTTATATTGCTTCTGCTATTTATCTATTTTTAGGGCTATTTAACATCTTATTTGCCTGGTTAGGTATGTTATGTTTTACAATTCCACTTATTATATCATTTAAGACAGGAACTAAGACTTATTGCAACAAGTATTGCGGAAGGGGTCAATTGTTTAACCTATTAGGTAAGAAATTAAAACTTTCAAGAAATAAATCTATGCCAAATTGGATGAAATCAAAGGTATTTAGATATGGATTTTTACTTTTCTTTTTAACCATGTTTAGTTTAATGATTTTCAACACGGTTTTAGTCTTTAATGGAACAAGGAGTCTATCTCAGGTTGTAACCCTATTATGGACCTTTAAGATACCTTGGCAGTGGGCATATCACATAACAAGTGCTCCCCTATGGGTATCCCAGTATGCTTTTGGTTTCTATAGTATTATGTTAACTTCAATTGTGTTAGGCATTATTACTATGGCAATGTATAAGCCTAGATCCTGGTGTATATATTGTCCAATGGGAACAATGACACAGTTAGTATGCGTAGCAAAAGAAAGTGCTAATAAGACAAAGTAGATGTGTTATAGGTAACTAACGTTTTTATATAAGGAAATGAAGGGATAAAAAAAGCTTAGAAGAAAGTTGTAAAACTTTTTTCTAAGCTTTAAATCTATATATGTACTTATGTATTAAAAATTATCTAACTAGTCAAATAATACGATTGGTTTGATTAAGTCACGAGGTTTGTTAACCATTAATTCGAATGCTGGTTCTATACCTTCTAGGCCATGGAATCTGTGAGTAATCATCTTAGCAGGGTCGATTCTTCCGAATTCAATGAGTGATAGTAATCTTTCCATTCTCTTTCTTCCACCTGGACATAGACCACCTTTTATTTCTTTGTGAGCTAAGAAACTAGCGATAAACGCGTTGTCTAATACTGTTTTATCTTCACCTGTGATAACTTCAAGCATTGCTACCTTACCGCCACCAAATTTAACTGATCCAACAGCATTATTAAGTGCTTGTGAACCACCACCAGCAACGATTGCAGCGTCGGCACCCTTACCATTAGTTAATTCCATAATTTGTTCTACAAGGTCGCCATCTCTATAGCTTAGAATATCAGTTGCTCCGTATTCTTTAGCTAGTTCCACACAGTTTGGTCTTGTACCGATAGCAATTATTCTACCTGCACCTCTTAGCTTAGCAGAAGCAACTGCCATTAAACCAACAGGGCCAATTCCATAAACTACAACAGTATCACCAAACTTAACATCAGCTAATTCTGACCCATAGAAACCTGTTGTCATCATATCTACAGCCATAGCAGCTTGTTCAACAGTAACATTCTTAGGTAAATGAGCACAGTTCATATCTGCTGACCTTACTTTAATCTTGTCTGCAAAGGTACCATCTTCGTATGAAGAAAAATTAATTGCTGTAAAAAGTCCACCAGCATCTTGATGTGTACCATCTTGAATATCAGGATGTTTCCAAGTTGGTGTTGTACATGGAATTACAACAATATCTCCAACTTTAAAATCTTTTATATTAGAACCAGCTTCAATAACTTCACCAATTGCTTCATGACCAAGAATTCTATTTATTAAATGAGGTCCTTCGCTCTCCATTGCAGAGTGAACATCTGAAGAACATGGAGCTAATGCTACAGGACGACAAATTACATCATCTGGACCACAAACATAGTCTGGCTTTTCCATCCAGCCAACTTTTCCTTTTTTGAAAACACCAAAACCTCTCATTTAATAGCCTCCTAAAAGTATTATGTTAAAATATATTGTCAAAAAGATAACACTCATTTAAAATACCACATCGTTAAACAATTGTCAATAATGTTCGTCAATAAATTAACAAAAGTGTGTTCAATAAAACGACAAAATAACGTTTAAAAAAGCGACAAAAAAGAGTGGTAATATTTTTACCACTCTTTGCATTAAACTCTTTATTTTTATACTTTAATAATTATCTAGAAAGCTATGTTTTATGCCATCTTTTTTATAGGCAATAACTGTATTGAGGTTAACATTTTCTACACTTTTAAAAATGTTACCTTCAACATATGGATTAGTTTCTTTTAACTTAGCAATAAGTTGCTTTATTTCTATTCGTTTTGAGGATGTATCTCCGCCTATTACAGAACAAGTATCTGTAAATTTACATGCACACTGGATGAAGTACAGGCTATTATAATCACGCCATTTTTTAATGTCATCTTCACGAATCAAATAGAGAGGACGAATTAGTTCCATTCCTTCAAAGTTAGTACTGTGTAGTTTAGGCATCATAGTTTGTATCTGTGCACCGTATAACATGCCCATTAGGATTGTTTCAATAACGTCATCATAATGGTGGCCTAGGGCAATTTTGTTACATCCAAGTTCTTTAGCCTTACTGTATAAATATCCCCTTCTCATTCTAGCACATAGGTAACATGGAGATTTTTCTACATTAAAAACAGATTCAAAGATATCTGATTCAAATACAGTAATTGGGATATTAAGTTTCTTTGCATTATTTTCTATAACCTGTCTATTTTCTGGGCTATAGCCAGGATCCATCACAAGGAAAACTACTTCAAAGGGGATTTTATTATGTTTTTTTAGTTCTTGAAACAGTTTTGCCATAAGCATTGAATCTTTACCACCTGAAATACATATGGCAATCTTATCTCCTTTTTTAACTAGTTCATAGTCCTTAATTGCTTTTGTAAATTTGGACCAGATAGTCTTGCGGAATTTCTTTTGTAAACTTCTTTCTACTTCAAGGGCATAGGCCTTATCTTCATCCTCTTTCTTATCTAAGGATATATTTTCAACTAGCCATGCAAGATAACCTCCTGTAAGATTCCATGCATTAACACCCTTTTCTCTAAGAAATTCAACTGTGTCTTTGCTTATTTCACCCTTTTTACAGTATACAACTACTCTTTTATCAAGATACTTGTCATAATTAGTGTACAACTGGTCATTAGGGATATTAAGGCTTCCAGGTATATAACCATAAGATGAAGATATCTTATCTCTAATGTCTATTAAATAATAGTCATCTATATCAAGTTTGCTAAGTTCTTGCAATGAAATTTCAAATTCATTCATTATTTCCATCCTTTCTAAAAGTACCCTAAAACGTACATTTGATATTATACAGATTGTTCTTATGGGTTTCAATAAAAAGATATTGTATTATAAAATGACCTTGTGTTAATAAATAGATAATTACTAATATGAATTATTTTACTTGCAAAAACTAAAATATCCTATACAATAAAGAAGGTGTTTTAACGTAAGTATGTTGACAAGGTGTAACTGTTTTTATAACAGAAGAAGGAAAGGAAATTAAATGATTCAAGCAAGTAATATAACTCTTAGAATAGGAAAGAGAGCCCTATTTGAAGATGTAAACATAAAATTCACAGAAGGAAATTGCTATGGTCTAATAGGTGCTAATGGTGCAGGTAAGTCAACCTTCTTAAAGATTCTATCTGGTTCTATTGAAGCGACTAAGGGGGAAATTTTTATTACTCCTGGTCAAAGATTGTCCTTTTTACAACAGGACCATTTTAAATATGATGAATTTAGTGTAATTGACACAGTAATAATGGGAAATAAACGCCTTTATGAAATTATGAAGGAAAAAGAAGCTATATATTCAAAGGAAGATTTTACTGATGAGGATGGTATTAGGGCTAGTGAGTTAGAAGGTGAATTTGCAGCTTTAGATGGCTGGAATGCAGAATCTGAAGCAGCAACCCTATTAAATGGTCTGGGTATTTTAACAGAGCTTCATGAGAGGAAGATGTCTGAGCTAAAGGGTAATGAAAAGGTTAAGGTTTTACTTGCCCAAGCATTATTTGGGAACCCAGACGTCCTACTTCTAGATGAGCCTACAAACCACTTGGATATAGATGCTATTCGTTGGTTAGAAGAGTTTTTAATCAACTTTGATAATACAGTAATTGTAGTATCCCATGATAGGTATTTCCTAAATAAGGTTTGTACCCATATAGCTGATATTGACTATGGTAAGATCCAGTTATATACAGGGAATTATGACTTCTGGTACGAGTCAAGCCAACTTATGATGAAGCAAATGAAGGAATCTAACAAGAAAAAAGAAGATAAAATCAAGGAATTACAAGAATTTATTCAAAGATTTAGTGCTAATGCTTCTAAGTCAAAACAGGCAACATCTAGAAAAAAATTATTAGAAAAGATAACCCTAGATGAGATTCGACCATCTAGTAGAAAGTATCCATATATAGACTTTAAACCAAATAGAGAGATAGGTAATGAAGTACTAACTGTTACTAATCTTTCTAAGACAATTGATGGGGTAAAAGTACTAGATAATATCTCATTTATTATTAATAGGGAGGATAAGGTTGCCTTTGTTGGACCAAATGAAATAGCTACCACAACCTTATTTAAGATATTAGCAGGAGAAATGGAACCTGATGAGGGTTCTTATAAGTGGGGAGTAACTACTACCCAAGGATATTTCCCAAAAGACAATACTAAGTATTTTGATACAGATGATTCAATTGTAGACTGGTTAATGCCATTTTCACCTGAAAAAGAAGAAACTTATGTACGTGGTTTCCTTGGTAGAATGCTTTTTGCAGGAGAAGAAGGAGTTAAGAAGGTAAAAGTATTATCTGGTGGAGAAAAGGTTAGGGTTATGTTATCTAAAATGATGCTTATAGGTGCTAATGTACTCTTACTAGATGAACCTACCAACCACTTAGACCTAGAATCAATAACAGCACTGAATAATGGGCTAATTAAATTCCCAGGTGTGGTATTATTTACTTCACAAGACCATCAGTTTGTACAAACAATTGCCAATAGGATTATGGAGCTTACCCCTAATGGTCTTATTGACAAGATGACAACTTATGATGAATATCTTGATAATGATGAGCTAGCAAGAAAAAGACAAGTAATGCAATATAGTGTAACAGAAGATTAATTTAATAATATAGGTTACAAATAAATTGGTGTATGTTAAACTGCCCTCAAAGGTTAGACATTTTAGGTCTAACTTTTGAGGGCAGTTTAACATACACCTCTTTATTACAATGCTAACAAGGAGTCATTTTACAAAGTATTTATTATAAAAGTAGACTAAGTTAAAAAGGTTATTTAAGAAAAGATTTTATAATGTTGTATACCCACCTTGTATAATAATAGCATCTAGCTTACGGCCAGTCTTACAAAGTTCACAGTCCTTAATTCTATACATACGATATTCAGGTATATCACTTGGAGTAAACAAATAGTGTATCTCCTGTCCTATATCTAAGTCATCATGTAATGAATTAAAAAGAGCAGAAATACCAACTAAGTTAGCGCCGTAATAGTTTAGTAATTCTAAGGCAGTTCTAAGGGTTGTTCCGCTAGATATGGATGAAACTAGAAGGAGCACCCTATGGTTAGTAACTAATTCTTGAATATTGCTTCTAAATGTTAATTGTCTATGCACATTACTCATAGGCTTAATTACATAAATATCTCTTCCAGTATTAATTGCTGATGTTCCTTTTTTAGAAAGTTCCTCTGCTAAGTAAGCCCCAATAAGTTCTGTACCCTCCATACAAACAATAGTATCAATAAGTGTTGAAACTAAATACGGTTCAGCTAATTCTTTTGCAACTTTCTTGGCTAGTGTGGCGTTTGTTTTTAAGTTATCTAAATCAAGGTAATGGGAAAGATGAAAGTGATTTGTTGTAAAGTGACCAGGAATTACATTCATGCTAATAGACGGGTTTTTAGGTAACGAAACTGAAAATACCTTGTTCTTACTATTCATACTCATTCTCCTTTCCGAACAAACTAATGAATTAATACAAAAATATAAAATATTAGATGGGGTACAATACTAATTAATAAATAGATATGATAATAAAGGACTGATTATAAGAGTAAGAATAAGTCTTTTTATTACGTTTAGTTTATCACAAAAATTAGTCGTAAACAACGTAATAAAGCCAATATAAATAAATTATATAAAAAATTGATTAGGGTCAATTACTTAATTAGAACCATTTGTTACAATGAGTTTAGTATAAAGGTTAAGTAAAATAAAAATAAGGAAAGAGGGAGATTACATGTCTAATAAACTAACATTTAATGAAGTGAAAGAGAAAAACTTAGGACTATTGGTACAGTATGTTCCTGTAGTGGCAAGAGTTCACGGAGATAGTCATCCGGAATTTCATAAAGTCCATAAGGAGTTTAATAGTCTAGTATCTAAAATTAGTAAGGCTGGTACAGAAAGACCAGAACTAGATGATGAGTTTGCTAAACTACGTGAAATAACAGGTAACTACAAGATACCTAATGATGTATGTGAAACTTATGAGGCTGTTTATAAAATGATATCAGAACTAGATGAGGCATATAATGCATAAAAGGAGCCTCACAGTTAATTTAAGGAGGGTCTTAGTATGCAAAGATTTATATTAAGTAAGAAGAATCAAATAACCCTAATAGGTGCCATATTACTTGTTATAGGATATATTGCTAGGTTTGCTTTAGAAAATATAGCTATAACTAATGGGGCCTTCTTTATAGCAGGAGTTATTGGGTTTTTGCCTATAGGAATCCAAGCTTACCAAGCAATTAAGGTAAGGGTTATAAGTATAGATTTACTAGTTACCATTGCGGTTATTGGAGCGTTTTATATTGGTGAATATGAAGAATCAGCAGTTGTTACATTTTTATTCCTATTTGGAGCTTTTTTAGAACAAAGGACACTTAATAAAACTCGTTTGGCTATTAAAGAGCTGACAGAGATGGTCCCTGAAACAGCTCTAAAGCAAATGGACAATGGTGATTTTGAAGAAGTTGATATATGGGATGTTGACGAAGGTGATATCCTACTTGTTAAGACTGGTGCAAGGATTCCAGTTGACGGAACGATTTTAGTTGGACAAGGAAATGTAAATGAGGCAAGTATTACTGGTGAATCTCTACCTGTAGTTAAAGAGGTTGGCAAAGAGGTTTATGCTGGAACTATTTTAGAAAATGGAACCATACAAGTAAGGGCAGACCGAATTGGTGAAGATACAACCTTTGGTAAGATAATTGAATTAGTTGAAGAAGCACAGGACTCAAAGTCAGAAGCAGAACGATTTATAGATAAATTTTCAAAGTGGTATACACCAGTTGTTTTAATTCTTGGTATTATAGTGTTTTTACTTACTAGAAACCTTGAGCTTGCAATAACAATTTTAGTATTAGGATGCCCAGGAGCCCTAGTTATTGGAGTACCAGTATCAAACGTTGCCGGCCTTGGAAATGGGGCTAAAAACGGTGTTTTACTAAAGGGAAGTGAAGTTATTCAAGACTTTAGTAGGGTTGATACTGTAGTTTTTGATAAAACAGGGACATTAACTATAGGTAACCCTGAGGTAGCAGATACTGCAGTGTATGATAATGACAATTTAGATAATATTTTTGCATATATAGCTAGTGTGGAAAAGGAGTCGGACCATCCCTTAGCTAAGGCGGTTGTAGACTATATTGGAGAAAGCAAGGCCTATCCAGTCACAAACACTAAGGTTATAAAGGGTGCAGGTATTGTAGCTGATGTGGATGGACATAGGGTAGCAGTAGGTAATCTTGCATTAATGGAAGCAGAAAAAGTTGTAATTAGTGATAAGGCATATGAAGATTTAAAAAGATTCGAAGAAAAAGGCAATTCATTAGTAATAACTGCATTAGATGGCGAGTTAAAGATGCTAATGGGTATTAGGGACCAGATTAGGCCTAATGTGAAGAAAGACTTGAACAAGTTAAAGAAGTTAGGGGTAAGAAACCTAATAGTATTATCTGGTGACAACCAAGGTACAGTTGATGTGGTTGCAAAAGAACTAGGATTAACAAAAGCTCATGGACATATGTTACCAGAAGACAAGTCTGAATATATTAAGAAACTACAAGCAGGGGGGCAAATTGTAGCCTTTGTTGGAGATGGCGTCAATGATAGCCCATCACTTGCCCTTGCAGAAATAGGTATAGCAATGGGAAGTGGTACAGATGTTGCAATAGAGACTTCTGATGTTGTACTTATGAAATCAGACTTTAGTCATCTAGCTCATGCCCTTGGTCTAGCAAAAGCTACAGCAGCCAATATGAAGCAAAATATTGTTATTGCAGTAGGAGTTGTCCTTATACTTCTAGCAAGTGTGTTTTTTAGTGACTGGATGAGTATGTCAATTGGTATGTTAGTTCATCAAGGAAGTATACTGGCAGTCATCTTTAATGGTATGAGACTTATTTACTATAAATTAAGGTAAGCAAAATTAATATAGAGAAATTGGTTAGAATAGCAGTAAAACTTGATTTAGGTCAATAAAATCTTATAAGGGTTAGCTTATAATGTATATCAGAGATATATATTAAGATATGATAGTATAAGGAGGGAAATAATTTGAAAAAGGCAGTAATTCAACTTGGGACACTTACTTGTCCTATGTGCGTACAAAAAATTGATAGTGCTGTAAAAGGTTTAGACGGAGTAGAAAAAGAGAGCGTAAAGGTACTTTTTAACTCAAGCAAGGTGAAGCTTGAGTTTGATGATGATAAAGTATCGACAGAAGATATTGAAAAGGCAATTACAGCACTAGGATATGAAGTAAAAAGTGCTAGAGCAAGGTAATTAAAATACGGCACATAAACTTACCTTATTAAAACCCATTCCCAGGCTAATAGTTTGGAGATTGGGTTTTTTTGTTGTATAAATCTAAATTATTATGTAGAATAAGTTATATTATTTTAAGCTTCTTATGAAAAATAAACGTAATACGTAATAACTAATAGATAAACATTATTTGATTGATAGAGAGGATAAAAAATTGAACTTATATGATAAGTTGTTAGATTATAGTAAGTCAGATGTATATCCCATGCACATGCCTGGTCACAAAAGAAATGACCAGTTTCTAAACCATGTTAACCCATACTTAATAGATGTTACTGAAATAGATGGATTTGATAATTTATTTCATGCAGAGGGTATATTAAAGGAAGCCATGAAAAGGGCAGCAAAACTTTATGGTTCAAAGTATTCAAACTTCTTGTTAGGTGGCAGCAGCGCAGGAATTCTTAGTGGAATATCTGCTTGTACCAAAAAGGGGGATAAAGTACTTGTATCTAGAAATTGTCACAAGTCAGTTTATAATGCAATATATTTAAATGAGCTAAGGCCAGTTTATATCTATCCACAAATAGACAAGGACTATGGCATAGATTGTGGAATTAACCCTGATGAAATAAAAGAAATGTTGATAAAGCACAATGATATAAAACTAATTATTATTACATCTCCAACATATGAAGGGGTTGTTTCGGATATAAAGGGGATAAGTGATATTGCCCATGAATATAATGTTCCTGTTTTTGTTGATGAGGCCCATGGTGCCCATTTAGGATTACATGAGTATTTTCCTGATAATAGTATTAAATTAGGAGCGGATATTGTAGTTCATAGTTTACACAAGACTCTACCTTCATTTACGCAAACAGGTTTACTTCATGTAAATAGTAGTTTAGTAGATTATGAAAGAGTAAAAGAATACTTATCAATTTACCAAAGTACAAGCCCTTCTTATGTATTAATGGCAGGGATAGATAGGTGTATTGACTTGTTAAGTAAAAAGGCATATGAACTCTTTGAAAGCTATGTAAAAAGAATAGAAGACTTTTATTCTAAGATAGGGTCCCTAAAACATTTAAGAGTAATTAGAAGGGAAAATGATAACTTTTTTGACTTTGATCCTTCTAAAATACTCATATCAGTCCGAAATACTAATATAAGTGGTATGGATTTATATAAGACCTTATTAGACAAATATAAGGTACAGGTTGAAATGGCATCTAAAGACTATGTTATTGCAATGACAAGTATATGTGATACAGATTTAGGTTTTAACAGATTGGCTGATGCCTTATTAGAAATAGATAGAGAACTTAAAGAAAAATATCAAAAGGATAATAAAAATGTAAAAGAAGCCTTAGATTTTGATTTAAATACCTTATATAGGGATGCGGAAATGGTTATGACATCTTTTGAGGCTAAAAACTCTAAGCTAGAAGAAATACCTTTTGAAATGAGTAAGGGAAGAGTTACTGGAGAGTATATTTATCTTTATCCCCCAGGAATACCGATGCTAGTACCAGGAGAGAGAATTACTAGTAGGCACATAATTCAATTACAAAGATGTAGGGACCTTGGACTGTCAGTCCAAGGGTTAGAAGATTATACCATGAAGGAAATAAGGGTAATTGAAGAATAAGTTTATTTATAAAAAGAAAGGATTTTAGTATGCCAAAAATATTTGTACTTATGGGTAAGAGCGCTACAGGTAAGGATACTATCTATAAGGAATTATTAAAAATAGATAGCCTAGGGTTAAAGGAGGTAGTGATTTATACTACAAGACCAATTAGGGCAGGAGAAAGAGACGGTGTAGAGTATTTCTTCGTCTCGGAGAATAAATTAAGAGAACTAAAGGAAGAGAATAAAATAATTGAGATTAGAGAATATAACACAGTTCATGGAGTTTGGAGCTACTTTACTGTAGATGATGGACAGATTGACTTAGATAGGCATAGTTCTCTAATAATAGGTACCCTAGAGTCCTATGAGCAAATAAGAAATTATTATGGGAAGGATAAGGTTCATCCTATTTATGTTGAGGTGGATGATGGGGTACGACTACAAAGAGCCCTAGATCGAGAAAAAAACCAAGAAACACCAAGATATGCTGAAATGTGTAGAAGGTACCTAGCAGATGAGGAAGATTTTAAAGAAGATAATTTAAAGAGGCTTGGTATTAATAAAACATACTATAATTTAGACCTTGAAGCTTGTATAAGGGATATTGTTAAGGATATTAAGCTATTAAACGAAGAATAAAAAAGACTAAATTAACTTTCTCTATATTATATATTTGAGATATGTTATAATTAAAGTGTTCTATTTGTGTAAAAAATTAGGGTAATGTTAATTAATATACAGCTATTTTTGTAAAGGATAGATAATTATGAATATTAAAGTAGATAAGGTAAACTTAACTCATAATATTATAACTAGAGAAAAAGAAACTAAAACCAATGAGGATTTTAAGTTTACTCTAATAAGCAATATTGAAGAAAAAGAACTACAAGATAAGCTTCAAGGTTTAATGAACGATATCGTTGAACAAGGTAATAGGATAAAGGAACATATTGATGTATATGACATGAAAAAGTATCGTTCTTTAATTAGGGACTTTTTGAATGAAGTGGTAAATCGCTCCCATGAATTTAGTAGGGATAACTTCCTAGATCGAAGAGGAAGGCATAGGGTTTATGGGATTGTTAAGTGTGTTGATAATAATCTTGATGAGCTTGCTTCTGAATTAATCAAGGAAGAAAAAGACCACATAGCAATTCTTGATAAGGTAGATGAGATTAGAGGGCTATTATTAGACCTGCTTATTTAGGGGGAATTAGATGTTTGGATTTAAAGAAATTGTAGGACATAGCGATATTATAAAGCATTTTAAGTTTTCTATAAAAAGTAATAAGATTTCCCATGCTTATCTTATTGTTGGTGAAGATGATTCTGGCAAGATGACACTTGCTAATGCTTTTGCCATGGCCTTACAATGTGAAAATTTAGACCCTAATAGTGATTTAGAAGTAATTGATTCATGTGGTACTTGCTCTTCATGTAAGCAATTTATGAGTAATAACCATCCAGATATTGTTTATGTTACTCATGATAAGTCAAGTATAGGTGTTGAAGATATTAGAGACCAAGTTAATAATGATATAGTAATAAAGCCTTATAGTAGTACTTTTAAGATATATATTGTTGATGAAGCAGAGAAGTTAACGCCACAAGCTCAGAATGCTTTACTAAAAACCTTAGAAGAACCTCCAGAATATGCTATAATTATTTTACTTTCTAATAACATAAATAGAATGCTAGATACTATACAGTCTAGATGTATAATTTTGCAAGTTAAGGCCCTTGATAATAATTTGGTTAGAGACTATCTAATGTCTAAACATCAAATTCCGGATTATCAAGCTGATTTAAGTGCAGTTTTTGCACAGGGCAATGTAGGTAAGGCAATTAAATATGCATCTTCAGAAAAGTTTTCAGAAATTAAGGATACAGTTTTATATTTATTAAAACGTATTGATAAAATGGAAAATTATGAAATAATAGAGACTGTAAAAGACTTAGGTAAAGAAAAAGACGATGTTTTGAATATTCTTGACTTGATATTATTATGGTATAGAGATGTGCTAATGTATAAGGTAACTAAGAATCTTAACTTATTACTATATAAGAAAGAAAGAAGCTACATTTCTAAAGGTTCAAAAGTCATTAGTTATGAAGGTATTCAGAATATTTTAAAAATAATAGAGGAAGCAAAAAGTAAGATTAATGCCAACGTTAGTATGGATACTACGTTACAACTTATGCTATTTACAATAAAGGAGAATAGTAATGATTGACGTAATCGGAGTTAGATTTAGAAAGGCAGGGAAGATTTATTATTTTGATCCTGCTGGTTACGATATAGAAAAGGGACAGAATGTCATTGTTGAAACCTCAAGGGGGGTTGAGTATGGACATGTTGTTCTTGGTCCAAGAACTATAGAAGAGGACAAGATAGTATCTCCCCTTAAATCTGTTATTAGGGTATCAACTAAAGAAGATGATGAGATAAACAAAAAAAATGCTGATAAGACGAAGGAAGCTTTTGATATTTGTCTAGAAAAAATCAAGAAACACGGCCTAGATATGAAGCTAATTGACTGTGAGTTTACCTTTGATAATAATAAGGTGTTATTCTACTTTACGGCTGATGGCCGTATTGATTTTAGAGACTTGGTTAAAGACCTTGCTTCCGTATTTAAAACTCGTATTGAGCTGCGTCAAATAGGAGTAAGGGATGAAACAAAGATTAAGGGTGGTATTGGTATATGTGGAAGAAGTCTTTGTTGTAATACTTTCCTTTCAGAATTTGCGCCAGTTTCTATTAAGATGGCTAAGGAACAAAACTTATCCCTTAACCCATCTAAGATATCAGGAGTTTGTGGTCGCTTAATGTGTTGCCTTAGAAATGAACAAGATGCATATGAAGAGTTAAATAGTAGGTTACCTGATATTGGAGATCTTGTTAAAGCTAGAGATGGCTATGAAGGTGAAGTTCATAGTGTAAATGTATTAAAGCAAACTGTTAAGGTAATAGTAACTAATGAGAATGATGAAAGAGAAATCAAGATCTATAAGGTAGAAGACCTAAAAAACAAGCCTAAACGTCGTAAAGATAGGATTCAAATAGATGAAGAATTAAAGGCGTTAGAAGAACTCGAGAGAGATTCTAAATCAAAATTAGAGTAGTATAAAGTTAAAAGGATATTGTATGGATATTAATAAACTTCTTTTAGAAGATGAACGTATAGATGATTTAAATCGGAATAATTATAAAGTTATACAAAGTAAAAAGCAGTTTTGTTTTGGTATGGATGCTGTTCTTTTATCCTCTTTTGCTAAGATTAAAAAGGGAGAGTCTGTTCTTGATTTAGGAACAGGTAATGGAATCATTCCTATTTTGCTTGAAGCTAAGACAGAAGGAGAACATTTTACTGGACTAGAGATACAAGAATATAATGTTGATATGGCTAGAAGAAGTATTATTATGAATAATCAAGTGAAAAAGATTGATATTGTTCAGGGTGATATAAAGGAGGCTTCCAAAATTTTTGGTCCAGCCTCCTTTGATGTAGTTACATCTAATCCGCCATATATGACTGCAAATCATGGTCTAGTAAATCCTAATGAGGGCAAGGCTGTTGCAAGGCATGAAATTCTATGTACCCTAGAAGATGTAGTAAGGGAAACCTCAAGGGTTCTAAAGCAAAATGGTAGATTTTATATGGTTCACAGGCCATTTCGTCTTATTGAGATTATAAATATGCTTACCAAGTATAAGCTTGAACCTAAGCGTCTTAGAATGGTTTATCCTTATGTGGATAAGGAGCCAAATATGGTACTTATAGAATGTGTAAAGTGTGGAAAGTCTAGACTTAAGATAGACCCTCCTCTAATAGTATATAAGGCAAAGAATGAATATAGTGATGAGATATATGATATATACGGATACGACAAGTAGATAAAGAGCATTCAGATTATTTAATCGGCTCGTAGGAAGGAGTGATTGAGTGGAAGGGGCATTATATATATGTGCAACCCCTATTGGAAATCTTGAAGATATAACGCTTAGGGTATTAAATACGTTAAAGGAAGTAGACTTAATAGCAGCAGAAGATACAAGACATAGCCTTAGGTTGCTTAGGCATTATGATATTAAGACTCCTCTAACTAGCTACCATAAGTTTAACAAGATAAGTAAGGGTCCAGCCTTAATATTAAAGTTAAAAGAAGGTAATAACATAGCCCTAATTACTGATGCTGGGACGCCAGCAATTTCAGACCCAGGTGAAGATTTAGTTAGGCTAGCTTATGAAAATGGGATAAGGGTATATAGCCTTCCTGGTCCAACTGCTTGTATTACAGCCCTTACTCTATCAGGACTCAAAACAAGAAGGTTTTCTTTTGAAGCTTTTTTACCTAGCGATAACAAACAAAGGTTAAGAGTATTAGAAGAATTAAAAAATGAATCTAGAACTATAATTCTATATGAAGCACCCCACAGGTTACTAAAGACTTTGAATCAACTTCATGAATATCTTGGAGATAGGAAGATTACCATATTACGTGAACTAACTAAGAAGTTTGAAGAAGTAAATCAAACTAGCCTAAAAGAAGCCATAGATAAGTATAAAAAAGAAGAGGCAAAGGGAGAAATTGTTCTTGTAATTGAAGGTAAGTCATGGGAAGAACTCGATGATGAAAGTCAAGCAGCTTGGTCATCCCTTTCTATAAAAGAACATATGGAATTTTACGAAAATCAAGGGATAGATAGAAAAGAAGCAATGAAAAAAGTGGCTAAAGATAGAGGAGTTTCAAAAAGAGATATCTATAATGAATTATTAGATTATAAGTAAATATTAGAAACAAGAAAACACCTTAATAAGATAATATTGTTATCTCATTAAGGTGTTTATTAATCTAAAAAGATTATTATTTATCATCTTTGTCAATAATACCAGCAAGTTTAGCAAGTTCAACAATTGAATCCTTAGAAACTTTCTTACCACAGTACTCATATAAATCGTCAGTGGAACCATTAAAAATGTCTGTTGGCTCGTATTTTCTTAATATGATTTTATCGTCTTCAACAAATATCTCAAGAGGATCTCTTTCGCTGACACCCAAAGTCCTTCTCAGCTCAATAGGTAGTGTGATTCTCCCTAGCTCGTCTAATTTTCTTACTATTCCTGTCCCTTTCATATTAACACCTCCTATAAATGGTACCTATTCAATGTAATTTGGTACATAATAAAAATATCATACACAAAAAGTAAAGTCAACATTAAGAAAAAAAATAATGTTGATTTTTAGCATTTTTTGAAAAATATAAGGAAAAATTTAGTATTTTTCTAATATCTTTTAGATTTTATTAAAATATTTAACTAAAAAATTCTAAAATAAATTGGTAATAATGTGGTTGACTGAGGTTTTACTTAGGAGTTTAAGAAGTTATTATAATAATAAAAAAAGGTGAGGAATATATTACTAATAAGAATCTAATAAAAGGATTAATTATGTTAAATTATTTATGGGCATTTATGATTATTCTAGGTACTGCGGTAGGTATAGTAACAGGAAATATTGAGCCTGTTAGCAACTCAATTATTAGTTCAGCCAAGGAAGCAGTAACCCTATGTATATCAATGCTTGGAGTGATGTCTTTATGGATGGGTGTAATGCAGGTAGCAAAGGCTTGTGGTATTATTGAAAGTCTTACTAGATTATTAAGGCCAATAATAAGACTACTATTTCCTGATATTCCAAAAGACCATATAGCCAACGAGTATATAGCTTCTAATATAATAGCTAATGTATTGGGTTTGGGCTGGGCAGCAACCCCTATAGGGCTAAAGGCAATGAAAGAACTTGCTAAGTTAAATAATAACAGTGAGACTGCATCATGTGATATGTGTACATTCTTGATTATTAACATTTCCTCTTTACAGTTAATACCAGTTAATGTTATTGCTTTTAGAAGTGAATATGGGTCAATAAATCCTGCAGAGATTTTAGGAGCAGGACTTGTTGCAACTATGATTTCTACTATTGCAGGTGTATTGTTTTCTATAATAGCAAGGAGATTAAGTAATAATAGTAAGGTCTAATAGGATGCATATATTACGAGACATAAAAGGCTAGTGGTTTTTGAGTTTTAAGGAAAGGTATGGTAGTAGAATGAGTTTCTTATTATATATTTCTAATTATATAGTACCCTTTATCTTGTTTTACATAATTGGCTATGGCCTATTATCTAAAGTGGCTGTGTTTCACGAGTTTACTGAAGGTGCTAAAGATGGGTTTAAGGTAGTTATGGGAATAATGCCAACAATTATAGGGCTTATGGTTGCCGTTGGGGTCTTAAGGGCATCTACATCTCTTGATATCCTAGCATCACTGTTAAAGCCAGTTACAGATTTGCTTAGGTTCCCATCTGAACTCCTTCCTCTTGTAACTATTAAAAGTCTTTCTTCTTCTGCAGCCAACAGCTTACTTATAGATATTTTTAAAGAGCATGGACCAGATTCATACTTAGGTAGGTTAAGTTCCATAATTATGAGTTGTACCGAGACTATTTTTTATACTATGAGTGTTTATTTTGTGACTGCAGAAGTTAAAAAAACAAGATATACTCTCCATGGTGCAATTTTTGCAACAATAGTAGGCGTTATTGCAAGTACCATTCTTACTAACCTAATCTTTTACTAGGAATTAAAGGATAAGTTTATAGTTGAACTATTGTATATTTCTTAGCCAAGAAGATAGGATAGTAGGATTCTTTTGCCTTACGTAGGGAGGGGATACCCATATCATCTTCGCGGTTTATATATTTAGCATCTTCAAATTCCTGGTTTAGAAATTGCTGGTTGATGTATGGATATAGGCCACGAATCTCGGGATTGGCTTTTTCTATATGAATAGTTGCCAGTTTTAGTACAGGGTCATAACTTCCTACTGTAAAGGCTTCTAACTTGTTATCTATATATATACCTGCCATTACTGTGTTTGGAAGTGGATAGTTTGCTAATATATTTCTAATACCTACCTCTTCGCTTTCTATACGATTGTAGGGGTCGTCACTATTTTTTATTAAGCTCCACTTATGGGTAAATTCTAGAATATCATTAGCATTTTCTTTATCTAACCTTCTGTATTCAAATCTTCCTTCATATTCTTTAAGAAATGCATTTATATGATTCCTTTTCTTGCTGTACTTTCTTCCTGTAAGGGCCCTAAGTTTGTTGCCGTCATATATATAATCAAAGCTATCCCTGTCTTCTATTATTTTGAAATTAGCTTCATCAAGTTCTAAGAGTTCTAGAGCTTCTTCATCTACAAGGTACATTTTAAGTTTTTTATTAAGGGTACTAGTAAAATATTCTTGTAGTTCTAGAAAGGCTTTTTTAAAGTTATCCTTACTAGTTGTTGGAGGAAGTGATGCAATTTCTCCTGCTATATTTTGAAGCCATAAAACACCATTATCTGATATGGTAAATCTACTAGAATAGAAATCTTTCCAAATTACATGGTATAGGAAATGAGATTCACATGTATGTGTTGGCCTACTTAAAAAATATGGTTGGATATCTTTATAGTCATTGATAGTTAGGTCTTTAAAAACTAAACTCATAAATATATCTCCTTAAGTTATAATTTAATTCATTATAAGGGTGAAATAAAATAAAGGCAAGATATGAATAGGATAAGCTAAAATTGTAGGAGGTGTCACAATATACTGATTAAACACCTGTTATTTAACACAATGATATAGTCGAAATAAACAAAATTATAAAAGCCATAAAATATATGCTAAAAATTTAACGATATTTTGGAATTTTATCTTGATTTTGAATAATACTACTGTATAATTAAGGTAGGGGAAAGTGGTTTTCGCCACTTTTTTTGTTACAATAGTGTAATTTCTGTTATACAGAAAAAACATTACATGCAAAAACTAGAAGAAAAGAGGTTGAATGTATATGGCAAACATTGATTTAAGCAAGTATGGCATTACTGGGACAACAGAAGTTGTGTATAACCCTTCTTATGAATTATTATTTGAAGAGGAAACTAAACCTAATCTAGAAGGTTTTGAAAAAGGACAACTAAGTGAGCTTGACGCTGTTAACGTTATGACTGGTGAATATACAGGACGTTCACCTAAGGATAAGTTCATCGTTATGGACGAAAACTCCAAAGATACTATTTGGTGGACATCTGATGAATTTCCTAATGATAACAAGCCAGTTACAGAAGATACATGGAATGCAGTAAGAGATATCGCTATAAAAGAACTTTCCAATAAGAGACTCTTTGTAGTGGATGCATTTTGTGGTACTAACGAAGATACTCGTATGGGAATTCGTTTTATTGTTGAAGTAGCATGGCAAGCTCATTTTGTTAAGAATATGTTTATACAACCAACAGAAGAAGAACTTAAGAACTTTGAACCTGATTTTGTAGTTTATAATGCTTCCAAAGCTAAGGTAGAAAACTACAAAGAATTAGGATTAAACTCAGAGACAGCTATATTGTTTAACATTACTAGCCGTGAACAAGTTATAATTAATACTTGGTACGGTGGAGAAATGAAAAAGGGTATGTTTGCAATGATGAACTATTATCTGCCACTTAAAGGCATTGCTTCTATGCATTGTTCAGCAAACACAGACTTAAATGGTGAGAACACAGCAATATTCTTTGGCTTATCAGGTACAGGTAAGACAACCCTATCAACTGACCCTAAACGTCTGCTTGTTGGTGATGATGAACATGGTTGGGATGATAATGGTATATTCAACTTTGAGGGTGGATGCTACGCTAAGGTTATTAATCTAGATAAAGAATCTGAGCCAGACATCTATAATGCAATCAAGCGTAATGCCCTTCTTGAGAACGTTACGCTAGATGAAAATGGTAAGATAGACTTTACTGATGATAGTGTAACAGAAAATACTCGTGTATCTTATCCGATTGATCATATTGAGAATATTGTTCGCCCAGTTTCCGCAGCTCCAGCGGCTAAGCATGTAATATTCTTATCAGCAGATGCCTTTGGTGTATTACCTCCAGTATCTATTTTGACTCCAGAACAAACACAGTACTACTTCTTATCTGGTTTTACATCCAAACTAGCTGGAACAGAACGTGGAATCACTGAGCCTACACCAACTTTCTCAGCTTGCTTTGGTCAAGCTTTCCTATCACTTCATCCTACAAAATATGGTGAAGAACTAGTTAAAAGAATGGAAGAAAGTGGAGCTAAGGCCTTCCTTGTAAATACTGGATGGAATGGATCTGGCAAACGTATTTCAATTAAGGATACTCGTGGTATCATCGATGCTATCCTTAATGATGATATTCTTAATGCACCAACTAAGAAGATTCCTTACTTCAATCTTGAAGTTCCAACTGAACTTCCTGGGGTAGATACTAATATTCTAGATCCAAGAGATACATACGCAGAACCTAATGATTGGGATGTAAAGGCTAAAGACTTAGCACAAAGATTTATTAATAACTTTAAGAAGTATGAGACTAATGAAACAGGTAAGGCTCTTGTTTCTGCAGGACCTCAACTTTAATACATATAACATAATTAAAAATATAATATAATAACATATAAAGAGACCAACTAATTAGTAGTTCAATTAGTTGGTCTTTTATTACCCTTAATCAGTTTTACTAAGTAATAATTTTATTTCTTGATCAAGCCTATCTTCAATTATAGGAAAGGGTGCTGGACCCATATCTAATATAAATTTATGAAAGTCTTTTAAAACAAACTTATCACCTAATTTTGATTTTGCTTTATCCTTTAGTTCTATAATTTCAAGGTAACCAATACCATATTGGGGATATATACCAGGTTCTTCAACTATGGTTTCATATAGGGCAAGAGTTAAGTCTTTATCATTAATCCCAAGACTATCTAGGTAGTTATGGGCATCGGAAACCATCCAACCTTCATAATGTATTCCCAAATCTAGTCTACAATATATTCCCATATTAGTTTCCATATTAGCAACAATGAAGTCGGCAACATTCTCATCAAAACCTGCAAGGTAATAAGAGTAGTATTCTACATATGTTGCCCACCCTTCTACATAGCCACCAAAGTCTAGAAGGTTTCTAATTGGAGGTGGATTTAGAGAACGAAAATACACAGACTGGTATAGGTGGCCTGGGTATCCTTCATGGGCAATAGTAGGAAAAATATCTGTTAAGTCATACTTTGGATTAATATAGATAACATTATCAGTATAATTATCAATTGCAGGAACTAGGTACATTGCAGGACTAAGATGGTCTTGTAAAGAGTCAGGAAGGTATTCAACGCTATAATTAACTTCAGATATGGGTGGAAAATCTAAAAGTATTGATTCTTGTAAGTATGTAATTATTTCAGTAGGGTCTGTTAGTTCAAAGGAAAGGCCTACTATTTTTTCATAGACACTAGGGTCTTCTGATAATATATTTCCCATTTTAGATATAGATTCATCAATACTAGTCTCAATCATTTTAATCATTTCATTAGGTGATTTAGAGGAATTAGTATTATAGGCAATTAAATATTCGTAGAAATCTTTACCGTGTTCATAATAATACAAACCCTTGGTGTTATTACCAGTAGATTTAAGTTGTGATAAAGTATCGATAAGTAGTCTATAAGCAGGTATTAATGAGTTTGTAACAATCTCCTTATTAGCTTCTTGGTAATATGATATTTCTTCAAGGGTAAGGCCATCTAAGTTTGATATCTTATTGTTTATGGTTGTAATTAAAAAATTGCTATCTACATCTTTAATAAAGTCTTCACACTGCATAATAATACTATTTGCGGTACTTTCGTTCATAAACAAACCGTTCTGAGACTTAGTTCTTTGAAAATCACAAACTTCTTCAAAGTATGGATATACAGATTCAACTAGAGCCAAATATAAGTCGAGGTCTTCCTTTGAATTAATTTTAAATTCTGCCAGTAGTACAGGTAGTTGGGCTTGAATTCCTGTAGTAGGACTAATAACATCATGGTATAGAATCAAGTCTTCTTGGGAGAGTTCAAGTTCTAGAAAGTAATGTAGAATATCAAAGGTAAGTTGTTGAGATTTTGATAGTTCATTGTAGTTAAAACTATTTAGTACAGCCAAGTAGTTCTCATAGCTAGACAGGACACTTTTTATGTATTCTGGAGAGAAATGTCCTATTTTAACCTCGTCTATTTCTATTCCATAGTTTTCTGGCCTGCTTAGAGAATATTTTAAGGTGATGGTATTACTTTGTACTTGAGTAAGGAATAATTCATTTAAAAAAATGTCAAATTCCTCTTGGGTTGATATTGTATTAGTTGGTGGAGTATCTATCGGTTTCTTACAAGATAGAAGTCCAGTGGATAGAGTTAATATAAATAAGAACAGGAGTATTTTTTTAAAATGTTTCATATTAATATCTACCTTTCCCCAAAATAGATTCTTTATAATTATATTAGTACATTTAAATAAAAGTCCAAAATATAGTATATTTTTATATTATAATATGTTTGTAACATGTTAAGGAGCACTTTTTAAAAATAGGGCTATACTAGGCTATTTCACCAAAGCCAATGTTGACAATTAAAAAACATCATGATATTCTTAAAACAATTAGGAAATACTGTTATTATAGCACTATATATCCAAATAATATAATAATGTAAAAGCAATGAAGAGAAGAGTAGATAAGAAGGCGATATACAGAGAGCTTCCGCTTGCTGAGAGGAAGTTATGGCTAAATTATTGAAGATGGCCTCTAAGCTTCGCGCTGAGAAAGTTTCATTATCTAGAACTTTTTAGGTGTCGACGGTTATACCCGTTATAGTATGAGCTGTGTTACTTTCACAGTTTTTGCAATACTTTTCTTGCAAAAAAAGAGGGTCATAATGACTGAAATAAAGTGGTACCACGAGATAGTACTCTCGTCTTTATATTATATAAGACGGGAGTTTTTAATATTATACTAACTTTATTTTATATTGTAAGTATTAATAAATCAATGGAAGCCCATATAAGTTTAAGGAGGAAATTATGAGTAAGAAACCTTACTATATTACAACAGCAATTGCATATACGTCAGGAAAGCCACACATTGGAAACACCTATGAGATCGTATTGGCTGATAGTATTGCTAGATTCAAAAGACAACAAGGTTATGATGTTTACTTTCAAACAGGAACCGATGAGCATGGTCAAAAAATAGAAAATGCAGCAAGTGAAGCAGGAATTAAACCAAAGGAATTTGTAGATAATGTAGCTGGAGAGATCAAAAGAATTTGGGACCTTATGAACACATCTTATGATAAATTTGTTCGTACTACAGATGAATATCATATGAAACAAGTTCAAAAGATATTTAAGAAGCTATATGAACAAGGTGATATTTATAAGAGTTTTTATGAGGGAATGTACTGTACACCTTGTGAATCATTTTTTACCAAATCTCAACTTAAGGATAATAAGTGTCCAGACTGTGGTGGAGATGTTGAGCATGCTAAGGAAGAAGCTTATTTCTTAAAATTAAGTAATTATGCAGAGAGATTAACAAATCATATTAAAGAAAATCCTGAGTTTATTCAACCAGAATCAAGAAAAAATGAAATGGTTAATAACTTTATAAAACCAGGTCTACAAGACTTATGTGTTTCCCGAACATCATTCAAGTGGGGAATACCAGTTGACTTTGAAGAAGGCCATGTAGTATATGTATGGATTGATGCTCTTAGCAACTATATTACTGGTTTAGGTTATGATGTTGATGGAAATCATGATGAAAAGTTTAATAAATACTGGCCTGCAGACTTACACCTTATAGGTAAGGATATTTTAAGATTCCACACTATATATTGGCCAATTATGTTAATGGCTCTTGATATACCACTTCCAAAGCAGGTATTTGGACATCCTTGGTTGTTACAAGGCGAAGGAAAGATGAGTAAATCAAAGGGTAATGTACTTTATGCGGATGATTTAGTAGACTTATTTGGAGTAGATGCAGTTAGATATTTTGTTCTTCATGAGATGCCATTTGAAAGTGATGGTATAATTTCATATGAACTAATGGTAGAACGTATGAATTCAGAGTTAGCTAATACTCTTGGTAATCTAGTGAATCGTACAGTATCCATGATTAATAAATATTTTGATGGTGTTGTTACAAATACTAATGTTACTGAAGAAGTAGACAATGACTTAAAGGCAGTAGTAACTGGAACTTACAAGCAAATTGTTGCTAAGATGGATAAGTTAAGAGTAGCAGATTCAATTACCTTAATCTTTAATTTATTTAAACGTTGTAACAAATATATTGATGAAACTATGCCATGGATACTAGCAAAAGATGAGGATAAAAAAGATAGGTTAGCTACAGTTTTATATAACCTAGTAGAAGGTATTAGTATAGGAGCAAACCTTCTAGAACCTTTTATGCCAGAAACTTCAGAAAAAATCTTAGGACAAATTAATGCAAGTAAGAGAACTAAAGAGGAATTAGATGTTTTTGGCCTATATCCTTCAGGAACTAAGGTTACAGATAAGCCAGAGATTCTTTTTGCTCGTTTAGATATTAAAGAAGTCCTTAAGACTATAGAAGAATCTAAAGAAGCAGCTAATGATTCAGGCCAAGATAGTAGTGATTATAGCGATGAAGTTGTAATTAATATTCCTGCAAAAGAAGAAATTACCTTCGATGACTTTATGAAAATGCAACTTCAAGTTGGTGAGATTTTAGAATGTGAAGAAGTTAAGAAGTCAAGAAAACTTCTTTGTTCTAAGGTTAAGGTTGGAGATAGGGTAATGCAAATTGTTTCAGGTATCAAGGCTGATTATACTCCTGAAGAAATGGTAGGTAAAAAGGTAATGGTACTTGTTAATCTAAAACCTGCTAAGTTAGCTGGACTATTATCAGAAGGAATGCTACTTTGTGCTGAGAATCAAGATGGAAAGCTAGCCCTTATGGTACCAGAAAGAGATATGCCTTCAGGAGCAGAGATTAGCTAAACCATGTATAAGATACTTGGTCGTATAGTAGTGGAAGGGATTTATTATGATATTTGAAAGTCATG
This sequence comes from Clostridiales bacterium, assembly GCA_012518885.1. GTDB lineage: Bacteria > Bacillota > Clostridia > Lachnospirales > Lachnospiraceae > JAAYRG01. The sequence goes on from JAAYRG010000176.1 coordinate 25,019, forward strand.
CTCATTATGATGATGAGGCATTTGATAAGGACAGGGAAGAATTACTTACTAGCTTTCATGATGAGGGAATAGGATATGTAGTAAATGTTGGCTCCACCATTGAGGATTCAAAGCGGACTATAGAGCTTACAAAGACTTATCCCTTTATTTATGGGAGTATAGGCGTTCATCCTAGTGAGACTAAGGATATGAACGATGATGATATTAGCTGGCTAAAACAAATGACGTCCCTAGATAAGATTGTTGCAATTGGTGAAATTGGTCTAGATTACTACTGGGATAATGTAGAAAGGGATGTTCAAAAACATTGGTTTGAGCGTCAAATGGACCTGGCCAAAGAGGTTAACTTGCCAGTTATAATTCACAGTAGGGATGCAGCTAGTGATACCCTAGATATGATAAGAAGTGCCAAGTTAGATGATAACAGAGGAGTTCTTCACTGTTTTGCATATTCAAAAGAGATGGCCAAGCAGTATATTGATATGGGCTTTTATATTGGTATTGGTGGAGTTCTTACCTTCAAGAATGGGAGAAAGCTTAGGGAAGTTGTAGAGTATATACCTCTTGAATATATTTTGCTCGAGACTGACTCACCCTATCTTGCTCCGGAACCAAACAGGGGTAAACGCAACGATTCCACTAACTTAAAGTATGTAGCTACTGAAATAGCTAGAATTAAAAATATTAGCTATGAAGAAGTAATAGAAATAACAAGAAATAACGGAATGAAGTTATTTAGAATCAAGGATAAATAGTAGTAAATTAATTTGTAGGCTAGAGTTACTAGATAACTTTAGTCTACATGAAATAGAAATGAGGCTTATATGGCAAAACTAGGTAATCCCAAAAATACAATTGAAATACTAAATAAATATGAATTTTCCTTTCAAAAAAAGTTCGGACAAAACTTTTTAGTTGATACCCATGTATTAGATAAGATAGTAAGGGCAGCAGATATAACTAAGGATGATTTTATCCTAGAAATTGGTCCAGGGATTGGAACATTAACACAGTATCTTTGTGAACATGGTAAACAAGTTCTTGCCATAGAAATTGATAAAAACTTAATTCCTGTTTTGGAAGAAACCTTAGCGGATTATGATAATGTTGAAGTTATTAATGAAGATGTACTAAAGTTAGACCTAAAAAAAATTATAGAAGAAAGAAATGGTGGTAATAAGATAAAGGTTGTAGCAAACCTACCATATTACATTACAACTCCTATAATTATGGGACTTTTTGAAAGTAATCTTCCTATTGAAAACATTATAGTTATGGTACAAAAAGAAGTTGCTGATAGAATCCAATCAGGACCTGGGACTAAGGATTATGGGTCAATATCTGTTGCAGTTCAATATTATGCAAAGCCATATATTGCAGCAAATGTTCCTCCTAACTGTTTTATGCCAAGGCCAAAGGTTGGTTCAGCTGTACTTTGCTTAACACCACATGACAATCCGCCAGTTCAAGTTAAGGATGATAAGTTATTCTTTCAAATAATACGTAGTGCATTTAATCAACGAAGGAAAACCTTAGTAAATGGCCTATATAATGCAGGAATTATTAACTTAACAAAAGAAGAAATATCAGAAGCTATAACTAGGCTTGATAAGCCAGTTAATGTTAGAGGAGAAGCCTTAACATTAGAAGAGTTTGCAAGTTTAAGTAATATATTGAGTGAAAAGATATAAGATGTTATTTAATTTATAGTTTTATAAAACTTCATAATAATAATCTGATTAATTGATAGCTTGTATGCTCTTATAGTGTACAGGCTATTTTTTTGACATTTTTATGGGTAAGTTATATTTCTCTCTTTAAAGGAATACAATTATATGAGAATTAAATTTGTACTAGCTAAAGAATATAGGCTACTAGAAATTGCTTATAAGTAATTAATAATAAAGGAGTTTGTTATGGCGGACTATAAAAGACTAGTATCATATATGTATAATTATGAAGATGGGCAAAAAGGGACAAATGTTGGATATGCTAGAGTAGAATCAAGAAATGGCAAGTGCATGGTGTATATTCGCATTAGGGTTCCTAGTCTAAGTGGTAAAGATTTAAAGGTATATTTCTTTAAAAGAGATGGTTATAGTATTGAGGGGATTCCCCTTGGTGTCTTATCCGTAAAAAACGGAGTAGGGCAGTTTAGAACAAGTACAGATAGTAACAATATTATGAGTACATCATACACATTAGAAGATATAGGTGGAATGGTCCTATATTATTCAGACGAGAAGTATTTTGCTACTGAGTGGGATGATAAACCTATAACTAAGGAAATGGTTAACAATAGCTTATTAGTACCAAGGGAAAAAGAGGTAACTAAAAGTAAGGATGAGGCTGAAGAAAAGGTAGAAAACCTAATTAGGGAAGGGGATACTGTAGGGGAAAAGGAAGTTCTTGAAACAGTTGAAAAGCTAGAAGAAATAGAAAAGGTAGAAGAAGTAGAACCTGTAGAGAAAACAGAAAAAACAGAAAAAATAGAGCTTGTAGACGATATTGAAAAAACAGAGAGTGAAGTATTCAAAGATCATTCTGATAAAGAGGGCAAAGAAGAAATAGAACAATCACCTATAGAATCAGCTAGTAAAAAAGACACTAGAGATACTTCTTATGGTGGGAACAGGAGAAAGACTTGGCCAGTATTTGAAGAGCACCCAGATGCACTTAAGATATACGATAGATTTCCTAAGATGTATCCCTTTGAAGATAATGAGATTGCATGGTGTGTAAGGATAGAACCTCAGGATATAGGACTTTTACCAATGGAAAATTGGGCCCTAGGTAATAATAGCTTTTTATTACATGGTTTTTATTGTTATAGTCATTTGATATTTGCTAGGATAAATGACAAAGACGGAATTAAGTACATATTAGGGGTTCCAGGAATATATCATAATAGGGAAAGGTTTATGGCTAGGATGTTTGGATTTGACTTTTTTAAGAGTATAAAAAGAAAAGAGCTAAGAACTGGAGAGTTTGGGTATTGGTATGCTCCTATATACTTTAGCTAAGGAAACTTTAAGGAGACCATATATAATAGGTTATCAATGTAGAAACCCTTATATATGGTCTCCCTTGCTTATGAAGGAGGCCTAATAAATAAGATAAGTAATTTAAAGTTTGAGTTTATTTTTGTTAGTGTAGGCATATAATAAATGGTCCTGCCAATTTCCATTTATTTTAATTTTTAAATTTGCTAGGCCTTCATACTTAAAACCTAGCTTTTGAATTAAATTGATAGAAGGTAAATTAGATGGCATTATCTTTGCCTCGATTCTATGTAAGTTATATCTTTCTATAACCTCTGACATAGAATATTGTATAGCTTCATAGGCATAGCCCATCTTTGTATGTTCATGGTCAATCTTGTAGCCAATTTGGCAGGAGGGTTGTTTTCCTTCTTTGATGTTGTAGTAGTTGATTGTTCCTATTATTGAGTCAGGCCTATCTTTTAAATAAATCCAAAATCGTAACATGTTATTTCTCTTCATTAGTCTCTCTTCAAAGGCTAAGGATGTCCTCTGATATGAAAGGGTATAGAAATTAAAGGAACGCTTTGCTTCCCACGGCTCAAAGTGGCTCCTATTTCTATTATAAAAGTCTAAGACCATATCTGCATCGTGTGCTTTTAATGTTGTTAGTCTCAGTCTTTCTGTAGTATAAGATATATTCATAAGCAACTCCTATTCTATTCCTCGAAGGCTTACTTCTTTCACATAGGGGCGTAAAACTTCTCTAAACTCATTAAGTTCATCTAAGCTATAGGCTAAAAGACCTGGATCAATCACATCTTTTGAATCTCTAAATGATTGAAGAAAGTAGACCCTAGCACCTTTAATCCACTTGCCAATCTCTATAAGGTCTTTGGTCTCGTGAAAGTTTTTAACTATAGTGGTACGAAACTCATAATCAATTTTTGAGTTTAGGATTAAGGATATGCTATCTGAAAGTTTATTTAGGTCCATACTATCTAGGCCAGAAGTTATGGGGTACTTTTCCTTACAGTTTTTTATGTCCATTGCTATATAATCTATAAGCTTCTCCTTAATTAAATATTCAATTATTTTTGGATTAGAACCATTAGTATCTAGTTTAACAAGGAAGCCTAGTTCTTTAATTTTCTTTATTAGTTCAACAAGTCCAGGATAAAGGGTAGGCTCACCCCCGGTAATACAAACTCCCTCTATGATACCAGTTCTTTTTCTTAGGGTAGAAAAGATTTCTTCTTCTGGAATTATTGGTTGACTTGTTGGAGCAAGAACCAGGGTAGAATTGTGGCAAAAAGGACACCTAAAATTACATCCACCCAAAAATATAGTAGAGGCCAAGTGGCCGGGATAATCTAAAAGCGTTGTTTTATTAAAGCCATGTATCAATATTATACCTCCTACTTAAATAGCAACATAAATATTTATTTTTCTCATATAAATACTTAGATATATTAATAAGCATACTTCCTAATCTAATATTATTGGAATGTGTTTGAAAAAAGTTAAAATATAAAGTATATTATACATGAATTTTCAAAGATGTAGATACTTAAATATATTTATCTCATAATTAATAATTGAAATATTAAGAGGATGGTTCTATGGATGAAAAGTACATGAAGGAAGCCTTAAAGCAGGCTAAAAAGGCTAATGAAATAGGAGAGGTTCCAATTGGTTGTGTAATAGTATATGAAGATAAAATAATTGCTAGGGGATATAATAGAAGAAACACTAAAAACTCTACTCTAGCCCACGCAGAACTTATTGCAATTGATAAGGCAAGTAGGAAGTTAGGGGACTGGAGATTAGAAGGTTGTACCATGTATGTTACCTTAGAACCTTGTCAAATGTGTTCAGGTGCAATAGTGCAATCTCGTATGGATAAGGTTGTAATTGGAGCCATGAATCAAAAGGCAGGATGTGCAGGTTCTATCTTAAACTTACTACAAATGGAAGAGTTTAACCATCAGGTAGAAATAGTTAGGGGTGTTTTAGAAGAAGAATGTGTAGCTATTTTACAGTCCTTTTTTAAAAACTTAAGATTAAGGAACAAGCAAGAAAAAGAGGAAAGAAAAGAAAAAGAAAATTGCCAATAATAAACGTTTGACTTTTAATTATAAAATATGTATACTATACAATACAGTTTAATACTGTATAACAAAGTCAAAAAGCTTCCGTGCAGCCGGGGAGTTAGCGGTGCCCTGTACCTCCAATCCGCTATAGCAGGGGTGATATCTTGCCTCGGGTGTATGTCTGTGGGGCTGCCTTTTATAAGTGACGTTGACGTCTGGGTCTTGCGCAACAAGAACTTGTGAACCGTGTCAGGTCAGGAATGAAGCAGCACTAAGCGAGCCCTCTTGTGTGCCGCAAGGCAACCTGGGCCGAGTTAACTGTAAAAGTAACGCTTATGGACAGCATTCAAAGCAAGATGCACGGAATTAATATAATATATATTACAATATTAAGAATGCCATCATATTATGTGATGACATTTTTTTTGTTTACAAATAATTTAAGAAATACTTAAGGCCACATACTTGTTTAATCTAGTGTTGGATGATAATATAAAGTTATATATTTGACAGATATAAAACACATTAGATAGTTAAGACATATCAGGTTAATGTTTAAATATAGTAGAACTTTTTTCATGATTGGTTTTAGGAGAAGCATATGGAAAAGTATGAGAACATAATTAAAATTGAAGAAATTAGGCGTTTGGCAGAAAATAAAGATTATATTTTAGCTGCTCAGATTGTAGATACAATGGATATTAGTAAAGTTAAAGCTAATACTGATTTAAGTACTATTGCTGATGTATTTATAAAAAGAGAAAGATATGATGAAGCTTTAGATGTTTTAAATAAAATGTATGAAAAGTCAGTATCTAGAAGAGTTGTTTATCAACTATTAGAAGTTTCAATAAAAACAAAGGACATTTCTTTATCAAAGAGATATTATGATGAATACATAGAATTAGCACCTAAGGATACTACTAGGTACATATTCGAGTATCAAATCAAAAGGTTAGAAAATCGACCAATTGAAGAGCAAATTACTCCCCTTAAAGAACTTAAAAAATATGAATACATAGAAGAGTGGGCCTATGAACTTGCAACTTTATACCACCAGGCCAACATGAAAGAAGAGTGTATGGAAGAATGTAAGGACATAATAATTTGGTTTGGTGATGGAGAATATGTAAGAAAGGCTGAGTTATTAAAGGCTTATCATGAAGGTAAGGTAGATTTGTTCGAATTGCTTAATGATACTGAAGGTGGTAACCAACAAGTAGGACAAGATATAATAAAAGAAGAAGCAATTGATGAAGAAAAAGAAGAAATAAAAGAAGAACTAGAAGAGAATGAAACACTAGAAGA
>JAAYRG010000177.1 GCA_012518885.1 Clostridiales bacterium
TAGTATTACATACAAACTTCTAATAAATAGGTGTTTTACTATTGGATTTTATTTTATAAATCTAATGCCCTATCTTACTACTACAGCAGTACCAGATGCAATAACCATTATCATGTCGTTGGACTGGCCTAGGACTTCATAATCGATATCTACTCCTACTACCGCATTAGCTCCTAAGGCAGCCGCCCTGTCTTCCATTTCTCTTATGGCTTTTTCTCTTGCCTCAATTAGCTCTCCTTCGTAGGACTTTGATCTTCCACCAAAGAAGTTTGTAATACCTGCTGCAAAGTCTTTAATAAAGTCAATTCCACTTACTACTTCCCCGAATACTATTCCTCTGTATTCTAGAATTTCTTTTCCTTCAATTTTAGGTGTTGTTGTAGAAATCATATATTTGTCTCCTTTTAATTATAAATTGTACTAGTCATTCAAACCCTTAAGAGGTGGTAATAGACTTCCTTCCTTTGTCCAAAGCCTCTTTAACTTATTTGGAAGATGTAAGTCATCAAACCTATCCTTAACAGATGTTTCAATCTCATCTTCTCTTCCATCACGAAGTTTTACTACAAAGTCTGGGTCTATTATTACGGCTCTTCCTAGGGCAACTATATCAACATAATCTAAGGCCCTAAGAGCGTCTTCTGGCGTAAGGATAGACCCTGCCCCAATTACTGGAACCCTACCGTCTACAGTTTTATAAATAGTTGTAGCCATAGGTTCATTGTTACCACCAACAGATGGAATAGCATCATACTTACTCATTGATAAGTGAATATAATCGATACCAGTTTTAATAATTTCATTAATTAATTTACAAACATCATCCACTGTGTAACCTATATTGTCACCGTGGACTTCTTCTGGAGATATACGGTATCCCACTACAAATGGTTCTTCCGCATAATTTTCTACAGTAGTATTAATCTCATCAATAACTTCTAGGGCAAAGTTCATTCTGTTTTCTAAACTTCCACCCCACTTGTCTTTACGTCTATTAGAGTATGACGAGAAAAATTGCTGTATTAGATAGTGGTTTGCCCCATGGATTTCTACACCATCAAAACCTGCTTCAATGGCCCTTCTAGTAGCCTCACCAAAATCCTTAATAAAGCCTTTAATTTGCTTAGGTGTTAATTCTTTTGGTACGTACTTTAAAAAGGGAAACTCTATTTTTGATGGGGCATAGGCTACCCCTTTTCTCTTTTGGGTAGCTCGTGCCTCTCTTCCAGCATTTTGCAACTGCAAAATTGCTAGATTTCCCTTACCTTTTATCACTGAAGCTAACTTTGTAAGGCCTGCTATCTTCTTATCATCATAGGCAGTTATTTGGTTAGCCATATTGTGACCATCTTTTGATGTAGTGGCTGCACCTGTAATAATTAGGCCTCCAGCATCATTTCTAACAGAAAAATAATCTAAGTCTTCCTTACCTATTGAATCGTCATCATTTGACCCATAAACTGTCATTGGGGCCATTGCAAATCGATTCCTAGTTTCTATACCACTTGGAAACTCTACTGGTTCAAATAGTTTTTCGAACTTCTTATTCATAATAACCACCTTCTTAATCAGAAAAGATAAATGATTTTACCTATATTAAATCACTTTCTCCTTCATTTTTTCAATTAAGTCCATTATCCTAGCTTCTATTTTAGCTAGGTCTTCTTCCCTAGGTGCTCCTTCAAACTCAACTGATTCTAAAAAGTCCCATTTCATCTTGTTCTTTTCTACAATTTCAGCTAGTTCTTTTTCAGCTCCACCAGACCATCCGTAGGAACCAAACCTAAAGGCAAGTTTACCTAGTATTTTCTTTCTACCTATTTCATCAATAGCAGCAGCTACAGGTGGAAACATCTTGTATTCATATGTTGGTGCAGCAATTATTATAGCTGCAGACTTAAGTACATTAGCTACTACTTCACTTTCACTCTTATAAGGCATTTCTAACATATTAACTTTAATGCCTTCTCTTTCAAGAATACCTTTAGCAAACTCAACTGCCTTACCTGTCATTCCATACATAGAACCCCAAAGTATAGTTACTTCGTCCTTACCAGCTCCTTCAGAATACTGAGCAAAACGAGTATAGTCATCTATTATCTTGTTTGGGTTATTCCTATATACAGGTCCATGCCCAGGTGCTATAACATTAATATCAAATTCCTTAGACTTAGCAATTGCACGTTTTAGGGCTGGAGTAAAGGTATTCATTACATTAGAGAAGTATCTAATTCCTTCAAATTCAAAGAATTCTACTTCTTCTTCTGTTAGTTCATCATCAAACACATGGTCATCAAACTTACCAAAAGCACCATACATGTCACATGTAAATAGAACCTTAGAATCTCTTTCATAAGTGTACATAGTATCTGGCCAGTGAACATTAGGAACTGGATGGAAGCTTAGGACTTTACCATTACCTAAATCAAGAGTATCTCCCTCTTTAACAACTTGAATTTTAATACTATTACCATAAAAAGCATCAACTAACTTAGCAGCCTTATCGGTACATACTATTGTAAAGTTGTCATTAATCTTCTTAAAGTTCTCAATCCAACCAGAATGGTCAGGCTCCATATGGTTAACAATTAGGTAGTCGATATCTTTTGGATCAACATCAATTTCAGAAAGATTTTCGTATAGGCTTTCAGGAACTCCATCCCAGCCAACAACTCCATCTATAATTGCTGTTTTTTCTCCTTTAACAATGTATGAATTTAGGGTTACACCATTAGCGATATCCCAAATACCTTCAAATAATATATCACTTACATTAATTGATAGCATATAAACATCATTTGTAATTTTAATCTTCTTCATGAATCATGTCTCCTTTGTATAATGATATTTATTGGAAAAACACTTGTTTTTATCATTATATATTACATCATACCCTTGTGCAATATTATAATGGATTTACTTATAACTTAACAAAAAAGAAACCAGCAACTTCCTATAAGAAATTACTAGTTTCTTTTAATTATATGGTTAGGGAGTAATATATTAGTTACTTCTACTTAAGAAGAAACCATTACATTTTCAGTTAGTTTAATTTTATCTACTAATTTATTAATCTTTTCTTTAGCAGCAGCTATGGCTAGAATTCTCTCTTGTTCACTTGTTCCAGTCCCATCTACTAATAATCTTTCAAACTGCTTAATACCCATAAACTTCATTATATCTTCTACATAATCTAGACCTTTGTTAATTATAGGCCTAGCCACAAAAGGAATCTCTCCACCTGATGACTGAATGTACACAACTGCCCTAGGCTTATCATTTAATAGGCCAACAGGCTTTTTGTCCTCCTTAGGAAAGGATATAGTATAGCCATCTTGAACTATACAGTCTATATATTCTTTTAGAGGAGCTGGAAATGATAAAGACCACATGGGTGCAGCAAAAACATAAAGATCTGCTGCCACAAACTGTTTACACAGGTTAATAATCTTATTTAATTCTTTTTGCTCATTTTCAGGTAGATCTTTTATTGCACTAGTTGATAATATTCCGTTTCGTTTTTCAAAATATTGATATTCTAGCCTTGGTATATGGGTACTATACAAGTCTAATTCTTCAACCTGAAATTCAGGATTCTTCTTGGTGAAACTGTCAACAAATGCCCTTCCAACTGTTCTACATGCTGATATACTCTCAGGCTTTGAATTTACAGTAATATATAAAAGCTTTTTCATAATAACATACCTCTTTTTTAATGTATAAAATTTTTCTTAAATCTCGACTCTAAAGATAGTATGTTACTATTTTCGAAAAATATTATTATTATTTAATAGTTGCCGTTGATTCTCGTATATGAATATTACAAGGAAGTACAGTATATAAAGGGACATCTTTTTTACTGTTAATTTTTTCAAATAGCATGTTAACAGCTTCGTTACCTAATTCTTTCAAGGGTAATCCCATAGTTGTAAGGGGTGGCTCTAGATATCTAGAAACATCCCTATTATCAAAACCAGCAACCGAAATGTCTTCTGGTATTCTAAGATTAGCCTTAGTAATTGCACTATAGCAACCAGATGCCATAATGTCGTTTAGGGCAAAAATTGCCGTAGGCCTCTTCTTTAAAGCAAGCAGATAATTTGCTTTTTCATAACCAGACTTAAACTCCCAATCTCCATATGTAATATATTCTTCAGGAATCGTAATGTTATGTTCCTCTAGGGCCTTAAGGACTCCTTGTAGTCTTGTTTGGGTTGGAAATGAATCCTTGTAACCACATATGATTCCTATATTCTTATGGCCAAGACTAATTAAATATTCTACCATACTCTTAGCACTAGTATAATCATCATATGTAACATAACTATTATCTTCTGAAGGGTATGAATAGGCATAGACAATTGGAAGGTCAATTTTATTAATCAATTTACCTAGTTTTCTATCGTGCATACTTACATAGATAATACCTGTAACCATGGATTGTTGTAAGAGGTTAACGCCTTTATTTATTTTGTTTTTATATTTTACTATGTTATCGTAGTCAGGCCAAATTTTTTCGTATAAGTGTAAGTCATGTACTAACATTTGATACTTTGCCTTTTCTAGCCCTTCACTGATCCCATTTAGTATTTCAGGTGTAGGAAATATCCTAATATCTTCTGTAATTACTCCTATGGTAGTTGTTTTACCCTTTCTTAGGGTTTGAGCTACCGTATTAGGAGAATACTGAAGTTTTTCTATTGCTTCATTAACTTTTTTTACAGTTTCCGGTCTAAGTTTCTTAGTCCCATTAATTACATAGGAGACTGTAGTTGGTGATACACCTGCTAACTTAGCGATTTCATAAATTGTTGCCATGCCAATCATTCCTTTTGTGTTGTATTATAATGTAATTGATTATTTTAATACTAACTATTTAGAATTCTATAAATTCAGGATGTATCTTAATCCTTTTTCCATCCTTGTCTTGCCATAGATACTTGTCTGTTTCACTTAACTTTCCCTTGAAATAAACCTTCCTACACTCGCCTCCTACAAACTCAATCTTATCAATTGTATAGTTATTACTAGACCGACTTATAAGTAGGTTCCATGGTCTAAGGTCATAGCTAGATGGATATGCACTATAAGAATGGATTAGATATCCCTGTTCTAATTTTTCCATCTGCCCACCAACCACGTATGGACTTTCTTTTGTTCCTGCTACATAACATCTTTGACCAAAACTTTGTAGGTATATAACTAAATCTACTCCATTGTCCCAGTCATCTCCTTGTAAGTTAAGACTTCTAATAAAGTCATCATGTTCAAAGATTTGTTGGCCAAAACGGTTATGGGAACATGGTTCATAGTTTAGGTTGGGTGCTGTAATACAATAGGTAGACACACCTTCTCCTTCTTTTAATATACGTCTTGCCGACCTTATTGTCCAGTCGTAATTATAAAAGAGGGGCATCATTGAACGATAGGCAAGTCTTAGGTATTCATCGGACCCTCCTGCCTCATAGGCTTGTAACATAGCCTTTGAAACATTAACTGCCCATAAATTATGGTACATTGGGGCCTGGGCCTCCCACCACCTATCTGGAGCAAAGCAGCGATAATCGTTAGAATAAGCCACATTAGGTATTAGGAGCTTAGCTGCCTCTAGGCCTGCTTTCCTCTCATTTAGGGTTAATAAACTGCCAGTAGTCATTGCTACTCCTGCATTATCAAAGCAGATTTCAGTAACCATACTCCTGCCTGCCTCAACTATATCTGTTACTGTATTAGCATAGTTTTTAAGAAGGTCTCTTATTTCTCTTGCTTCTTCTTTATATCCATATGATTCGTATCTAGTAAGTAAGTCATCCATATCCCAGTGGCATGTCATAGCAAGGTCAGTTTCTTCTAATTCTCTTTCATTTTTATCAGGTGTTTTTTCAACTCTATACCTAAGAAGCTCTGCTGCCATTTTGATATAATAACTTGCCTTATTAAGAGTAAGGACTTCATCAGGGAAAGTTCCAAGCAAATAAAATTGGAGAATAATATATTCTATATCATACATCCTAACAAACCTATCGCTACCAATTCCGTGCTTTCTCTTAGGTTTTAATTCTTCATCAAACCAATTAGGTAATATATAATTAATGGTATTTTGTTCAACCTGACTTATCTCATCTATGTTTGGTTCTGCCTGCAATTTATTCTTTAATAGTAAGAAAGAGCCTTTACCACAAGATTCACCTTGTGGAGATACAGAAGCATAGCCCATGTAGTCGGTGTCATTAGGGTCAGTGATAAAGCTTTTTGTAGAAATATAATTGCTAATCTTTTCTATGTAGTCCCTAAGACTTGTGTATACTGGTAAAATAAGACTATATATACTGCCGTCTTCAAACTCTACAACAATTTTTCTCTCTCCTGCTTCTAAGAAGGGGCCTACCTTTACTTTCGTGTACTCATCTTTCTTAATATCTAGCTCGCATCTACCTTGTATTTCAATCTCTACCCTATTACTGCCATAAGGTATATAGTATGATGTATATCTTACAGGTTTTTTCCCATAAACCTTTAGTTTGGCCTTTTCACCTACTAAGGCTATAGGAGGAAAATCTATATAATTCATTCCTATTGATAATAGTTTTTCCCTTTCCTTACCAGCTTTATAATCTCTTATTTCAAAGCCTTCTTTTAACTCTTCTCCTGGTTCTAGGGTTAATTCTTTATATAAGTCCTTATATTGCCAGTCTGTTAACTCATTATCACCTTCTAATGAATTCCAGCACAAAGCAGCATTAAATAAAACAATTCCACTTAGAGAAGGCGATGCCTTTTCAAAAAACAAGTTCTTATAAGAACATGATGAACCAACTGACTTCATACCACCAGTAGTATTTCTTACTATGTAATCAGGCCCTAGACCATTTCTTTTTCTACATAAGATAAAGGGGGTTGTAAGCTCAAGTGAAGGTACCATAGACCAGGACTCAGTAAGATTTTTCTCTACCCTTGTACCATAAATATAGGCTATTGGTATCCAATGGGCAAGTTTAGTAAATGTAATTGGGTTTTTAGAGATATTTTTGATGCTTGCAGTCCATTTTAGACCATCTTCCATAAGTCTATAGTCATATATAAATTCTAGGCCAGATGTTATTTTACCTACA